>JANOYI010000074.1:0-1907 GCA_031428795.1 Ilumatobacteraceae bacterium
CCGACGAGGTTGGCACCGAACGCTTCGGCAGCTACCTCGAGTCCTTCGGTTTCGGTCGAAAGACGGCACTCAACTTTCCCGATGAGAGCGTGGGCATCTACAAGCCGGCGTCTGAGTGGACGGGCACCGAGAAGCAATCGCACAGCTATGGGTACGGCTACTCCGTGACCGCGCTGCAACTGACCGCAGCCGTCAACACTGTTGCGAATGGTGGCGTCTACGTTGCGCCGAAGTTGGTGGCAGCGACAATCGGTGCCGATGGTGAAGTCACAGACACCGCCCCTTCCGCAACGCACATCGTCGTGCAACCAACAACTGCGGCAACGATGACCGACATGATGACTGACGTTGTGTGTGACCCAGCCGGTACCGGCAACGGTGCTCAGATCCCCGATATCTCCGTGGCCGGCAAGACAGGCACTGCGTACAAAGTGCGCGATGACAAGACCTACGGCGGTACCGGCAACCGTGCCTATCGGGCGTCGTTCGTCGGCTTCTTCCCGGCGAATGCTCCGAGGGTCACCGTCCTCGTCACCATCGACGAGCCCGACCCCACGTCCAACGATCGCTTCGGTGGCAAGGCTGCCGCGCCACTCTTCGCGACAATCGCCACCGCGGCAATTCACGAGCTGCAGATCACGCCCAGCCCCGGCGACACCGGCTGCACGGCAGGGTGACGCAGATGGAACGCGTGCTCGGCGAGTTGATTGCCGACGCAGGACTGCCGAGTGCAGACGTGCGCGGAACAAGCGACGTCCAGATCACGGGTGTCGTGTATGACTCGCGAATGGTGGCGCCGGGAGTGCTGTTCTGCTGCCTTCGCGGAGCGAACAGCGATGGGCATGCATACGCGGCAGCAGCTGTGGCGGGTGGGGCAGCAGCGCTTCTCGTCGATCATCAGATGGACCTCGACGTTACGCAGGTGATCGTGGCCGACGCTCGAGTCGCGATGGGCCCGATCTCGGCGGCTCTCTTTGGTCATCCCTCACGCCTGATGACCGTGATCGGAATCACCGGCACGAACGGCAAGACCACCACGGCGAGCCTGCTCGCGGCGGTGCTGGAGTCGGCGGGCATGCACACCGGTGTCATCGGGACGTTGACCGGCAAACACACCACACCCGAGGCGCCAGAGTTGCAGGCGCAGTTGGCGGCATTCTTGACCGATGGCTGCGAGGCAGTGGTGATGGAAGTCTCGTCCCACGCTCTCGCCTTGCACCGAGTTGGTGGCACCCGGTTCGCTCTGGCGGTGTTCACCAACCTCGGGCGAGACCATCTTGATCTCCACGGCACCGTCGAGCGTTACTTCGCAGCGAAGGCAGCTTTGTTCACGACAGAACTGAGTGCGCAGGGCATCGCGAACATTGACGACCCTCATGGTCAGCTGTTGTTCGACGCGACGTCAATCCCGATGACACCCTTCTCCAGTGGAGACATCAGCGCACTTGTGGTCACGCCAACCGACCACGCATACACGTGGCGCGGAGTTCGTGTTCGGGTGAGCATCGGTGGAGCGTTCAACGCGATGAACAGCCTTGCGGCCGCTACCGCGGCAGTCGTAATTGGCCTGACCCCGGAAGTTGTCGCGGAGGGATTGGCCGCGGCCCCGACGGTGCCGGGTCGATTCGAGCCCGTGCACGCTGGGCAGGACTTCGATGTGATTGTCGACTTCGCTCACACTCCCGATGGCCTGCGTGAAGCTTTGACCGCAGCGCGCAATGCTGCCGGCGATGGCAATGTGATCGCAGTCTTCGGCTGCGGCGGCGATCGCGACCGGGACAAGCGCCGGGAGATGGGCGCAGTGGCTGCGGCGCTGGCCGATCAAGTGGTCGTCACCTCCGACAACCCGCGGTCGGAAGAGCCGATGGCGATCATCAATGCCATCACCCAGGGGGTACCCCGCGACT
>JANOYI010000075.1:0-1971 GCA_031428795.1 Ilumatobacteraceae bacterium
CGACGGTGGCGGGGTCGCAGTTCGAGCCGCAGATGACCACGACGATGCGTTCTCCTGGCGCCGGCACGTAGGCGCCGCTGTGGAGGGCGGCGAGGGCGGTAGCGCCACCCGGCTCGGCGACCAGTCGCAGGCGATCCCACAGCAGTCGTTGCGCGGCACGAATGTCGTCGTCGCTGACCGTGATCGCGTCGGCGACGAAGTGCTCGACGATGCTCCACGCCACGGCGCCGAGCTTCTTCGCACCCAGCGAGTCTGCAGCGACGCCAGACACGCCGACCTCCACCGGCTCGCCCGCCAATCGTGCGGCGCGCAAGCACTGGCTGGTCTCTGGCTCGACTGCGACGACACGCTTGCGTCCTGCGAACCAGGCTGCCTGGCCGGCCGTGAAGCCACCGCCGCCGCTGGCGACCAGCACCGTGTCGAATTCGGTGCCGCGGGCTGCCATCTGCTGCTCGAGCTCTCGGGCCATGGTGCCCTGGCCGGCGACGACATCGGGATGGTCGTAGGGGTGCACTGCGAGTGCCCCCGTGTTGAGTTGGTGGGCGGTGGCTGCTGCCTGAGCGTCGTCGTAGAGCCCGTCGACCACGTGGACGGTCGCGCCCAGCGAGGCAATGCGATCGCGCTTCATTGCGGGGCTGCTGGCGGGCACGAACACCTCGGCTCGATGGCCGAGTGAGCGGGCCACGAACGCGACCGCGGCGCCGTGGTTACCACCGGATGCTGCCACCAGGCCGGCGGCGGGAATGGGGCCAGCGGCGAGGACTCTATTGAACGCGCCGCGCGGCTTGAAGCTGCCGACGTGTTGCATCAGTTCCAGCTTGAGCACGACATCGACCGGGAGGTCCAACTCACCGACGGCGATGTCCAGCAATGGTGTCACTCGGATGTGGCCGGCGAGCCGAGCGGCTGCGGCATCGATGTCGGCCGGTGACACGGCGGGATCGGCGGGGGTGGGCATCAGGCGATCCTAGAGGGCGTCGCGTGAGCGAACTATGGTGCGGTCATGAGCTCACCGCCACCCCCGCCGCCCGGTCCGCCGCAGCCGCCGGGCCAGGGTGGCTTCCAGCCGCCTCCCGGCTACGGGCAGCCTCAGGGTTACCAGCCGTATGGCTTTCAGCCGGTCGCCCAGCAGTCGAAGACGTCGGGCATGGCCATCGCGTCGCTCGTGTGCAGCCTCTCCGGGATTCTGCTGTGTGGGATACCGGCAGTCCTCGGCGTGATCTTCGGTTTCATCGGGCTGTCGCAGACCAAGGACGGCGCCCGCAATGGGCGCGGCATGGCGGTTGCAGGTCTCATCGTGGGCATCGCCGTTGTGGCTTTGTGGGGTGCGCTGTGGATCGCTGTTGCTGCCGACCCGGATCACTGCATCGAGTTCGGCAACAGCAACAACTGCCCGTAGAGGGCCGTTCATCCTTGGAGCTTTTACGGTTCGGGCGGTTCCCACGCCGTTGCTTCGACGACGTGGCCGGTGTCGTCGCGAGTCAGCACCCAGACGCTGGCCTTGCGCCAGTTGGGTTCGCCGATGATGGCGCAGCCGCGCCGGTGTAGCGCGTCGATGGTCTCGGGGATGACGTCGCCGTGGCTGCACATCACACTGCCGTCGGGCAGCTCACCGATGAGTGCGAGCGCACCCTCGAAGCCCTTCATTTCGCCGAGCCGTTCGTCTTCGAGCACGGGCTGGCGCAGCACGGCCGACAGTGGCTGCACTGTTTGCAGGCAGCGCTCGTAGGGGCTGCTGACCAGGTTACCCGTGGTCAGGCGCGCCAGACGACGGGCCAACGAATCGGCCTGTCGACGCCCCTCCTTGGAGAGTGGCCGCAAGCTGTCGTCGCCCTTCCAGGCAGCGCGGTCGCCAGCCTTGGCGTGGCGGACGAGGTACAGCATCAGCTGACGGCGGACTCGCGTGTGGCCTGCATGTGTCGGGCCGCCAGCTGCCGCACGAACATGATGAAGACGGCGGCCGCGGCGATC
>JANOYI010000076.1:0-4258 GCA_031428795.1 Ilumatobacteraceae bacterium
TCCAGCCGCGATCTTCGCCTGGAGCGCCGGGAACCATCGGACGCTCGATATCGAGAAAGACAGCCAGCGCCTCTGGCGAGAAGGGTCGGATCTCGACCGGGATCGGGGGAAGCGAGAACGGCAGCGTCCCAGTCGCAGGGAGGACGAACCCGGGCGCGATAAGGCTCGGTTTTCCACCGACTGCGATCAGCAGGTTCGCCACCTGAGTCATGTGCAACATCTCTTCGACCATCACCGAACGCAGCACGCGCTGCGCCGCGATGTTCGTGTTGATAAGAGGACCAGCAGCCGAGGAGCCGGGCGGTGTCTGCAACGACGCCCATGCCGCGAAGTACACGGGAATCGTGGCGTGTTCGACGAGCAGCGCGGTCTGCAGATCCACTTGGAGGTCGAGGAGGCGCTGCTGCGCAGGAGTGGTCACCGGAGTGCCTCCACGATCGCGTCGCCGGCCTTGTGCGCGAGTGCAACGGCGGTGAGCGTCGGGTTCGACGTTCCGATCGTCACCATCGACCCGCAGCCAACGGCGTACAAGTTCGGATAGCCGAACACGAGGCCGTTCGTGTCGGTCACACCGCGCGTTGCGTCGGCACCGATGCGGTGGGTGCCGACGATGTGCCCTGCGCCCATGATTGCGTAGGTGGCCGATCCGTGGGTCACGAGGTTCACTCCGTACGGTCCGGTGCCCGTCGGCGTGGCCGGCGGGTTCTTGTCCACGATGCCAGCTGCGGCGAAGATCTGCTGCACGACCGACACGGCAGCGGCAGCCCCGTCGAGGACGTAGTCGCTGTAGTCGTAGTTCAGGACAGGTCGCGGCTCGAGGAACTTGTCCAGCCACTTGCCGCTCACACTGACCTTGTTCTTCGGGTCGGGCAGTTGCTCCAGCATGATGCCGAGCTTCATCTGTCGTGTCAGCACATCGGCAAGCTGCGCGCGGAGCGCAGACCCGTACACGCCGCTGGCGACCAGGCCCTGAAGATCGGCCTTCGGCGAACCCGACCATCCCCAGTTCGAGATGCTGGCGCGAAACGCCGAGTGCTTGGCGCGGTACGGACCATCGCGCAGGCTGTCGATACCACTCGTGGTGTCGGGGCCGCGGAACGGGTAGACGGCTTGCGGGGCCTTACCCCAGAGATACAGGTACGGATGATCCATCAGGTTTGCGCCAAGGTTCGCGTTGCCCTGGGCGATGCCGTTGTTGAGCATCAGCTTGGCGTTCTCGATGGCGTTGCCGGCGAGCACGATGGTGTTGCCATACACCGTGTCCTCCATGAACCTGGACGACGATGGGTCGCTGTAGCGCTTGACGTTCAGGCCGAGCACTCGTTTGGTCGCGGGATCGATCACGAACGACGACGCGATGGTGCGGTCCTGCAGCACGACCGACCGGTTGCGCAGAAGCATGTCGACGGTCTTGATGGCGCTGTACTTCGCTTGCACCGGACAGATCGGCATGCACGACGAGTTCCCTTGGCATCGCTGACCGGAGTCCCGGTCGCCGACTGCGCCGACCGGGGTGTAACCGATCGGACCGGGTTCGCGCCAGTAGTTGTAGTCGGCGTTGGGCTCGGTGTTGCGGCCGGACGGCAGTGGAATGCCCTCTGCAACGTACGGCTTGCCATCGATCGTGACAGTGAGGTCTTTGATCTTGCCGGTGAGGAACTGATCGACATAGCTCTGCGGCATCCGCTGCATCGGGTACACGTACCCGTCCCGGAACTTGATGCCGGAGTAGGTCTGGTCCGTGACGTCGGCTGCGACACCGATCTGATTTTCCGCATCCTCGTAGTACTTCTCGAGATCGTCGTATCCGAGTGGCCAATCCACGCCCACCGAATACTCGCTCTGCAGCTTGAAGTCGTTGGGAAGCATCCGAAACGAGCTGCCCTGCCAGTGCAACGTGGTGCCGCCGACCATCTTGATGTAGTCGCTGCGGAACGGTTGCGGCCCCGCTTCCACGTAGTACTTGTCGTCCATCGGCGAGCCGGGAGGGACGACCTTGTCCGGCGGGCTGCCGATATCGAGCGCGTTCGGCCACGGCGCGGCATCGTTGGCCGGATAGCCAGTTGAGGTTGCTTTCGTCGCGGCCATGCGGAACGTGTCGACATAGCTGCTGTATTCATCCCATGCCAGCGCGTCGCTGACACCGGCGTCGATCATCAGGACCGTCTTGCCGGCGCTGGTCGCGCGGATCGCGATCGCCGCGCCGATGACACCGGCGCCGACAATGACGACGTCGTAGACGGTTGCGCCGTCGGGAACCGCGGTGGGCTGGTCCGCAGTCATGAGCCGTTCCCCTGTGTGTTCACCACGACCGGCGGAAGAGCCCAGCCGCCATAGCCAGTGGGTCGCGAACCGGGCGGATGCGCACCCGCATCGCGCCACGCAAACGCTTGCGCGTATGCCAGTGGGGAGGGAATCGTGGACGTGTCGATCAACGGCTGCGTGCCACGCACGTACCAGCCCGCGGGCAGCTGCAGCCATTCACCGAGGTACCAGAGTGAGACGAGGTTCGACAGCAGCGGCCCGAAGAAGGCGTCCTTCATCGCGCCGGGGATCGCTTTGGCCGGATTCGGCGAGACGGCCAGCGTTTCGATCGCGTTGATGAACTGGTCGGCGTTGTCGGACGCATCGAGAATCGTGAGGAACAAACCTGCGTGTGCGTCGATCAGACCCGTCGCCTCGAGCTCGAGCACGGTGATCCCGGTGAGCTCTGAGGAGACAGCGACGAACGCGTCGCGATACGACGGCGTGATGGACGACGCCATGACGTCAGTCGATCGGTGCGTTCAGCAGCGTGTGTGTCGACGCCGCCGCCGGGCTGGAGTCGAACACGGAAATCCCGACGCATTGCTCGTTGCCATCGAACGCAATCGACAGCAACGGAACCATCGGGTTGTTGCTGCCCGTGCCAACGGTGACCGCCGCACTGCCCGCCGGCAACGGCTGGACAACGCCATTCGCATCGGTGTTGAACCACGTCTGGAAGACGCCGAACACATTACGGCCGGACTGCACGAATCGCGACAGGCCGTCGCTCCCTTTCAGGATCGCCCACGCGGAGATCGGCGACAGCGGCGTGACTCGGGCGGTGCCCGCAATGGTCGGTACTGACAGAGTGAACACCGTGCCCGACGTCGACCCCGTCTCCGTGCACGGAATGGTCCACGACGTCACGCCCTGAGAGTTCACACCGGGCGCCGAGTACTTCGGGAACGCGGCGAGGAACTTGTTCTCGCCATACTGCGCCGCGCCAGCCTGCACGGCAATCGCACTATCACAGGCGACCATCACTCGATAGTTGCCATAGACCTTGGCCTCGTCACCGCCGCTGAGATATTGGGCTGTGCTCAGCTCGAACGCGGACGACGCGAGAATCTTCGGAAAGGCGACGACGTTGAACTCGACCTCGTCGACCATGCCGTCGTAGCTACCGCCGATTGACGCGTAGCGCTCGAAGTTGAGGTTGATGAGCGACATGCCATCGAACACTGCGGGGACCAAGCCCGGCGCAACCAACTTGGCGGCGACAGCGGGATCGACCTGCCAGTAGACAAGCATCGTCTGCAACGACGAGTAGAAGAACGTGCCGAGCGGCGACACCGAAACCGCGCCCGTACCAGGGTTCTGCTCAGTCATGGATAGGTCCCTTCTGCGCCGTTTCCCGTGCGCCGTTCCATGTGACGTAGTCACGGTACACCAAAGTTGCTCAAGCGATTTCGGAGCGAATCGGTCGCGTTCAGAGCAACGTGGCGCGGCTGGCAGCGATGCGTGCGAGCAACGCTGTAGCGCCCTGTGAGGTGGCTACCCGCTGGGATTCGTCGAGCGCGGCGCGAACCTCGTCGTGCGACCGACCGCGCATCGCGATTGCGGTCGCTTTACCCCGGAGGAGCTCCGGGAGCCAAAAGCGCTCGTCGAGCGCGGCGGAGAGGGCGATGGCGTCGTCGAGCGTGCGCTCGGCCGACGCCGCATCGCCGATTGACAGCTCACCATGGCCGACGAGGCCGAGGAAGTACGTCTTGCCGAGGCGCGAGCCCTGCGACTCCCAGGTGCTGATGCCCGTCCGCATTGTCTCGATACCGCCGACGTCGCCGCGCTGCAGTCGACTCCAGCCGAGCAGCACGTCGGCCCAACCCATCCAGAACGGAAAGCCATGAGCCTCCGCGTGCTCTCGGCTGGAGTCGACTGCAGCGCGGCGACGTCGGCGGTATCGAGACAATGCGGACGGGCATCAGCACCTGGGAGTCGCAGGGCTCGCGCC
>JANOYI010000077.1:0-11412 GCA_031428795.1 Ilumatobacteraceae bacterium
AGCGTTTCGAGCGGAGGTTGCCCAGCGCTGGGACCTGGAACAGCTCGGGTCGGATGTTCTGGCCGACCAGGCTCGTCGCCGTTTCATCACGACTGCGCTGCGCTCGGGAACGTTCACGCCATGGGACTACACGCCGCCCCGCGACGGTCGCAACGAGTACATGCGCAACCACCTCGACCTCAACGATGTGGAGAGTTCAGCTCGCTGGCCGCGCTGACGCGCGTTCGTCTCACACTTCGTGCAGACGACCGTCGGCAACGTCGTAGACGAAGCCGCGGATGTGTTCCTTGTACTTGACGAAGGGACTCTGCTGCATGCGGTTGATGCTCTGCCGCGTGTCGTCGTACGGGTCCGAGAAACACTCCAAACCCCACCACGGCTCGATGCCGACCTCCGCTTCCAGTGACGCCTTGAAGTCGGCCTCGTTGACGGCCTGGAGACCGCAGTTGGTGTGATCACGAGAATGACCTCACGCGTCCCCAAAAAGCGCTGCGACAACGCCAACGAGCGGATGACATCGTCGGTGACCACCCCGCCGGCGTTACGAATGATGTGCGCATCGCCATGGCTCAGACCAAGCATCTGGAAGATGTCCATGCGGCTGTCCATGCACGTCACGATCGCCAGGAGACGAGCGGGGCGCAGTGCGAGATCGTGATCGCTGAATTGCGCGACGTAGTGCCCGTTGAATGCCAGCAGTTCATCTGCGCTGGGCCGGAATGGCTCGTCGGTCATTGTCGTGGCCTGTCAATGGACCGGCTGGTGGGGATGGCTCGTGCCGGGGCGTGAGAGTCCGGCACACACGACGGTAGCGTTGCGGCCATGACCGACAACACTCGTCCCATGGGTCTCGACGGCGGCATGGATCCGCGTCTCGATGTGTTCAACCGACTGTTGAAGAACCGGGTGGTCATGCTCGGCACCGACGTCAACGATGACATTGCCAACCAGATCTGCGCCCAGTTGCTGTACCTCGAGGGTGAAGACCCCAACGCCGATATCTGGCTGTACATCAACAGCCCGGGCGGTTCCGTCACTGCTGGCATGGCCATCTACGACACCATGCAGTTCGTCAGCTGCGAAGTCGCCACCGTCTGCATGGGTATGGCCGCCAGCATGGGCCAGTTCCTGCTCACCGCCGGTGCCCCGGGTAAGCGCTTCACGCTGCCCAACGCTCGCGTGATGATGCACCAGCCGCTTGCAGGTCTCCGTGGCCAGGCCACCGACATTGCCATTCAGGCCGAGCAGCTTGCCTACACCAAGCGCCGTATGGCCGAGCTGATCGCGCACCACAGTGGTCAGCCGCTGGAGAAGATTCAGGCCGACAGCGAGCGCGATCGCTGGTTCACCGCCGATGAAGCCAAGGCCTACGGCCTGGTCGATTCGGTGATCCTGCGCCGCGGCGAAATCCACTAAACAGGTAAACCCCCACCAATGTCGGCGCTGATCTGCGGTAGTACCGCAGATGAACGCCGACTTAGCCGCCCGGTGTCGTTTCAGGCGCTGCTTCGGTCGTCGTCGTAGATGTCAGCAAGGTTGAAGGTGTCGGTGCGACGCTGCCGATCAGCGCGCCGCAGCGCTGTTGCGTGTAGCTGATCACTCGGTTGGCTGCAGGCTCGCTCTTGCGAGCTGTGTCGGCGACCAACTGCATCGAGGCCGGGTCGTTCGGGTCGACCGTGATGGCCGTTTCCAGATTGGCGACCATTGATTCCCACTCCGCCTGAACCGCGATCGGGGCCGCCTCAGAGACGGTACGCCACGCAGCGACCACCCTGTCGATGTCCCCGTCCGCTGTGATGGCCGGCGAGTTCAGATCAGTCAGGTGATTTCCCACCTGTGTGCAGTAGTTCGATTCGCTGCGCTGGTCGGCGTCGCCGCCGCACGCGACCGTGCCAAACGCCAGAGCGACGAGTGCCGCTGCGAGCGTGGTGGTACGTGCCGCCGGGCTCCTCATGGGACGATTCTCTCAGGTGTTGCGCCGTCTGGCGCGGTCACCTCCAAAGAAGGTTGTCATCGGCACGGTTCCCGATATGGTCGGGTTGTTGCCGTCGGGGAACCGGTTCCCGTTCCTTCCCTCGTTCGTTGGCGTTCGAGTGCACGTCGCTGCGGCGAGTGCACGGGTGGCGCCTCCAAGTTCGTCGGAGGAGACCGCGCATGCTTGCCGCTGTCAGTTCTGCCACGGTGTTCGGCGTCGAGGGGCGCCCGGTCACCGTCGAAGTACACGTATCTACGGGCTTGCCCTCGTTTCAAATTGTCGGCTTGCCCGACGAAGCGTGTCGAGAATCGCGCGACCGTGTACGCGCTGCGGTCCTTTGTAGCGAGCTCGTGTGGCCGTCATGTCGCGTCACGGTCAACCTTGCGCCTTCGAATCAACGCAAGGGTGGCTCCGGGCTCGACCTTGCCATCGCCATCGGCTTTCTGGCTGCCCATGGGCAGGTGCCGGTCTCGCAGATCGAGGGGCTTGGGTTTATCGGCGAGCTGGGGCTTGATGGCAGCCTGCGCCAGGTTGCCGGCGTGGCACCGATGGTGGCGGCGATGGGTGATGTTCGCCCCGTGGTTCCCTTCAGCAACTACCGCGAGGCATGGTGCGTTGCGGGTGAAGGCGTGCGGGTGGCGCGCACGCTGCGCGAGGTGGTCGATGCGCTGAACGCTGATGCGCCGTGGCCGCAGCTTCCCGATGGCGAGTTTGTCGATGACGAGCCGCTGCTGCCCGATCTCGCCGACGTCCGCGGTCAGGCAACGGCGCGAATGGGGTTGGAGGTCGCGGCCGCCGGCGGGCATCACATGTTGCTGGTTGGTCCACCTGGGTCGGGCAAGACGATGCTGGCGCAGCGAATTCCCGGCCTGCTGCCGATGTTGGAACCCGATGTTTCGCTGCAGGCCACGATGGTGCACTCCGCAGCCGGCGTGCGGTTGCCGGCGGGTGGAATGGTGCAGCGGGCACCATTTCGTGCACCGCACCACAGCAGCTCAATGGTGGCGCTGGTCGGCGGTGGCAGCACCAGCCTGAGGCCGGGTGAGATTTCGCTCGCGCACGGCGGCGTTCTCTTTTTGGACGAGCTGGGCGAGTTCGCCCCGAGTGTTCTCGATGGTCTGCGACAGCCCCTGGAAGAGGGCGTGATCCGCCTGGCACGCGCCCGTGCCTCGGCGGCGTTGCCCGCGAAGTTTCTCCTCGTTGCAGCTACCAACCCCTGCCCATGTGGAGGTGGAGGGCCAGGTGACTGCCAGTGCGACGAAGTCGCTCGCTTGCGCTACGTCCGCCGACTGTCGGGTCCGCTGCTCGACCGCTTCGATCTGCGCGTCGGTGTCACCCGCCCCGATGTCGAGGACCTTTTGTCGACGGGCGGCGGCGAACCCACAGCCTTTGTGGCCATCCGGGTGACCGAGGCGCGGCAACGGGCACTTGACCGCATCGGCATGGTCAACGCCAACATTCCCGCGTCGTGTCTCGATGCATTGGCGCCGTTGCATCCGGATGCCCGCCAGCGCTTGCGCGAGCAGCTTGAACGAGACAAGCTCACCGGCCGCGGCTATCACCGCATCCGGCGGGTGGCGCGTACCATCACCGACCTGAATGGTGGCGGCGAACTCGTGCTCGAAGAGCACGTGCAGATGGCGCTGAGCATGCGAGTTCGGTTGAGCGTGTCGTCGCGGGAGCGTGCTGCGTGAACGCCGAGTCGCCAGCGACCGATGGGTCACCGCCGGAGGCGTACGTCGCCTCACTCGCCGGCTTTCGCAACATGAACGTGCACCGACTGTCGGCGCTCTTGCGCCATCACTCGCCGGAAGAGGCGTGGCATGTGGTGTTGGGCGAGCTTCCCAGCACGGGTCTGGTTGCCAATGTGTTGGGCAACAGCAAGGTGCGCGACATGTGGCGGCGATGCGCCAGCGAGCGGCCGCCGGAGGAGATCTGGGCTCGCTGCCTTGAGCTCGGTCTGACGGTGTTGCCCTACGGTCACGAGCGCTACCCGGCGGGTCTGCTGGACGATCCGTTCCCGCCTCCGGTGCTCTTCGTCAGAGGTGACCTCGGCCTGTTGGCGGGTCGCCGAGTTGGAATTGTCGGTACCCGCAACGCGACTGCGGCGGGCCGAGAGGCTGCCCGGTCGCTCGGTCTTGGATTAGGGGCGGCTGGAGTTCATGTGGTGTCCGGGCTGGCCAGGGGCATCGATGGCTATGCGCACCGGGGCGTGCTCGCCTCGGAAGGCGCAGGTCGACCTATCGGGATCGTCGCCTCCGGCCTCGACGTCATCTATCCGCGAGAGCACCGCGACCTGTGGGAGGCGGCTGGCAATTGCGGTCTGCTGCTCAGCGAAGCGCCGCCGGGTGTACCTCCCGAGCCGCACCGCTTTCCATTGCGGAACCGCATCGTGGCGGCTCTTTCGGAGGTGTTGGTCGTCGTGGAGTCTCGAGAGCGCGGTGGGTCGCTGATCACAGCGGCCCAGGCAATTGAACGCGACGTGACCGTGATGGCGGTGCCCGGCGCCATTGGTAAGCGTGCGTCGCTTGGCACCAATTCGTTGCTGTGTGATGGGGCGGCCCCTGTCACCGGGGTTGACGATGTGCTGACCGCCTTGTCACTGCAGCACTCACGGTTTGCCGTCGTGGCGGCCGACTTACGCGCCCGGCCCCGTGGCGGGGACATTGCCGTGTACCGAGTGCTGTATGCCGACCCACGCACGATCGACGGTGTCTCGTTGGCCCTCAGCCTCAGCTTGATTGAAGCGGCGATGAGCCTGGCAAGATTGGAGTCTGCTGGGTGGATCGCAGAGGCTGATGGGTGGTTCGAGTGCGTGGGTTCCACGTTGCGATGACCTCTACCGAATACCATGTGCGGCGATGTCCGTTTCTGCCTCACCTTCGTCGACGATCGCTGAGGCGTCAACCGACACGATGTCGCTGTGGCAACTCGACGACTTTGTGGCAACGCTCACCAGCAGCGCGGCCAACACGGTGGCTGCGTATCGCAGCGATCTGGTGGGTTTCATTCAGTGGGCTGACTCGGTCGGCGTCGCCTCGCCAGCCGAGGTCGACCGCTTGGTGCTGCGGCGTTACGTCGCCTGGCTCACCACCGAAGGCAGGGCGAAACGCAGCGTGGCCCGCAAGGTCTCATCGCTGCGCCGCTACTTCACTTACTTGCGCCGGGCTGGGGCGCTCGAGCTCGACCCAAGCGTTGCCCTGCGTGCTCCCGCCGGCGACAGTCGTCTGCCGCGTGTGCTCGACCACGCTGACGTGTCGACGCTGCTTGACGGCCCCACGGCCGAGGACGAGCCGCATTGGCGTCGTCTGCGCGACGACGCTGTGCTGGAAATTCTGTATGGCAGTGGCGTACGCGTGGGTGAGCTGTGTGGCCTCGACCTCGATGCGCTCGACCTGGTCAGCGGTGCAGCGTCGGTATGGGGCAAAGGCTCAAAGCAGCGGCGTGTTCCGCTTAGCCAGCCAGCGGTCGCTGCCCTGCGGGCATGGATCGTCATTCGTCGCGATGTCGTGGCCGAAACCGTCGGCCCCGCGTTGTTCGGAAATGAGCGTGGCGCTCGGCTTACTCCGCGCGACGTGCGGCGCATTGTCGACCGCCGTTCGCCGCGTCCAACTCATCCGCACGCGCTGCGGCACAGTTTTGCGACGCATTTGCTTGATGGAGGTGCCGACTTGCGCGCAGTGCAAGAGCTGCTCGGCCACGCAGATGTGGCCACCACGCAGCGCTACACGCACATCAGTAACCACCGCCTCCGCGAGGCCTACGCAGAGGCGCACCCCCGAGCATGAGACGCGAACTCGACCTAGAAGATTGCTGGCAGCGCTGGTTCGATCGGCGCGACCCGATCGCGCGCGATCGCATCATCGTGCACTACTCGCCGTTGGTGAAGTTCGTCGCCGGCCGCGTCGGCGCCGGTCTGCCGAACAGTGTCGACTCGGGCGACTTGGTCAGCGCCGGCGTCTTTGGTCTCATCGACGCTGTCGAGCGGTTCGACCCTGCTCGTGGCGTCAAGTTCGAGACCTTTGCTGTGCCGCGCATCCGTGGCGCAGTATTCGACGGCCTCCGTCAACTCGACTGGGTGCCGCGTTCGGTGCGCAGCCGCGCTCGCGAAGTGGAAAGTGCGTTTCAGGATCTGGAAGGTCGCCTCGGTCGCGCACCGACCGACGAAGAGCTCTCCACGCACCTGAAACTTTCGGCGGCGGAGTTCCAGAAGTGGCTTGCCGCGATTGCGTCGACCACGGTCGGTCCCCTCGACCGTGCGCTGGTCGCCGGCGCCGAACCGCGGGCGCTCACTGGAGACGTGCCCGACTCGCCAGCCGCATTGGTGGAGGAAGGCGAAGTGAAGCGCCTGGTCCGCGTCGAACTGCGTCGGTTGCCAGAACGCGAGAAGCTGGTGCTCTCGCTGTACTACGACGAAGGTCTGACCCTCGCCGAAATCGGCACGATTCTGGGCGTCACCGAAAGCCGGGTGTCGCAGATTCACACGAAGGCCGTGCTGCACCTGCGTGCTCGCCTGGCAGCGACGGGCGTCGCCTAGCCCATTCGAGGCACGCGTGATTTCGGGGCTGCTCGTCGCCACCGCCTTGGCTGTGTGTTATCCGCCGCCAGTCGAGGCGCCGGTCTCGATCCCGTTCGTGAGACCCGCATGCACCTATTGCGCCGGTCATCGCGGCGTTGAGTATGTGGTGGCTGTCAGCACGCCGGTTCGGATTGTCGCCGCAGGCGTCGTCACGTTTTCGGGCATGGTCGCCGGCACCCGTTACGTGGTGGTGTTACAGGCCGATGGCCTTCGTGCCACTTACGGAAGGCTGCAAACATCGGCCGTGAC
Source organism: Ilumatobacteraceae bacterium (assembly GCA_031428795.1). Lineage (GTDB taxonomy): Bacteria > Actinomycetota > Acidimicrobiia > Acidimicrobiales > Ilumatobacteraceae > UBA668. The sequence goes on from JANOYI010000077.1 coordinate 6,804, forward strand.
CAGGGGAGATGTGGTGAACAGCGGCCAGATCGCGGGGCACAGCAGCGAGCGGCTGTACTTCGGCCTTCGCGACGCGACCGACAACCCGGTCGACCCCACCTCCCTGCTCGGAGTCCTCGTCGGCAGGCCGCGGCTGCTGCCCACGAATGGCGGCACCGGGCGCCGCGCGCTGCCGCCTCAATTGACGTGCGCGGCCAGTGTTTCCGGCGCTTTGCCTGTCTGAGCGCCGTCGCGCGCCGATAGCCTTCGCGAGCGGTTCACCGTTCCGGTGGGCCAGATCACTCGCATGTCCCTCCCTGCGGTCGCCTCGGCGCCTGGGTTCATGCGCCCCCAACCGCAGGAGAGGAGCAATCACCATGGCTGTCGTCACGATGCGCCAAATGTTGGAAGCCGGTGTCCACTTCGGGCACCAGACCCGTCGGTGGAACCCGAAGATGAAGCGTTTCATCTTCGGTGAGCGCAACGGCATCTACATCATCGACCTCGACCAGACGATGTCTCGCGTCGAAACCGCATACAACTTCGTTCGCGACCTGTCCGCCAAGGGCGGCACGGTCCTCTTCATCGGCACCAAGAAGCAAGCGCAAGATCCCGTGCGCAGCTACGCCGAGAAGAGCGGCATGTACTACATCAACGAGCGTTGGCTCGGTGGCATGCTCACCAACTTCGAGACCATCTCCAAGCGCGTCGCCAAGATGCAGGAGTACGAGCGCATGCGCGCCGCTGGCGAGTTCGAGGCCATGCCGAAGAAGGAAGCGCTGCTGCTGTCTCGCGAGCTCGAGAAGCTGCAGAAAAACCTGGGCGGCATCCGCCACATGGCCAAGCGCCCCGACTGCATCTTCATCTTGGACACCAAGAAGGAGCACATCGCGGTGACCGAGGCCAACAAGCTGAAGATCCCCGTGGTTGCTGTTGTCGACACCAACGTCGACCCCGATGTCATCCAGTTCCCCATCCCGGGCAACGACGACGCCATCCGTGCCAACGCACTCATGTGCCACGTCATCGCCGAGGCGGTGCTGGAAGGCCGTTACATCGCCAACAAGCGCAACCCGCAGGTGGTCCCCACCAAGCGCAGCGCCGAGGACGAAGCTGCCTTCGCCGATGCCCAGGCCGACGCTCGCCGCCAGGCCGCTGCCGCCCAGGCCGAGCGTGACGCTCGCGTCGCCGCTGCCGTCGAAGAGACCGTCATCGAGGAGGCCGTCATCGAAGAGGCTGTCGCCGAAGAAGTCGTCATCGAAGAGGCCGTCATCGAAGAGGCTGTCGCCGAAGAAGTCGTCGCCGAAGAAGTCGTCGCCGACACCGCCGTTGCCGAAGAAGTCGTAGCCGCAGAGGCGCCGGCAACCGAAGAAGCAGAAGGCTGATCAAGAATGGCATTTACCGCCAAGGACGTACAGGCACTGCGCCAGGCAACCGGCGCCGGCATGATGGATGCCAAGAAGGCACTTGAGGAAAACAACGGCGACGCCGAGGTCGCAAAGCAGTGGCTTCGCGAGAAGGGCCTCGCTGCCAGCGCGAAGCGCGACGACCGTGAAAACACTCAGGGCCTCGTTGCGTTGGAGATCGTCGGTAACGTCGGCGCCATCGTCAAGCTCAAGTCGGAGACCGACTTCGTTGCCAGCAGCGAGCTGTTCAAGGCCGAGGCCGCTGCGCTGGTCGCCCTCGTGATCGAGAAGGGCGAGGCCGCGGTGGCCGAGCGTGCCACGATCCTCGACGACCTGCGCATTACGCTGAAGGAAAAGATCGAGCTCGGCGAGGTGGTTCGTATCGAAGCCGCCGCTGGCAACGTCATCGACAGCTACCTGCACATGCAGGGCGGCCGTGGCGTCAACGCCGTGCTGGTCGAGATGGCTGGGGCAACCCAGGAACTCGCTCACGACGTCGCCGTGCATGTCGGCTTCGCTCGCCCGAAGTACCTCGGCAAGGACGACGTGCCCGCCGATGTGGTGGCTCACGAGCGTGCGACGCTGGAAACGGTCAGCCGCAACGAGGGCAAGCCGGAAGCCGCGCTGCCAAAGATTGTCGAAGGCCGCGTGCAGGGCTTCTTCAAGGATGTGGCGCTGCTCGAGCAGCCCTACGCCAAGGACGACAGCAAGTCGATTTCGCAGTACATCGGCTCGGCCACCATTGTGCGGTACGCACAGGTCGAGATCGGCTGAGACGTTCGCGATGAAAGGCCAGCCATGACGACCTCTCCCCGCTGGAAGCGAATTGTCTTCAAGCCGTCGGGAGAGGCAATGGCCGGCCCTTCAGGCCAAGGCCTCGACGGCGACACGCTCGACCTCACCGCCCGCGAGATCATCGCAGTGCGGGAAATGGGTGTCGACGTGGTCGTCGTTGTCGGCGGCGGCAACTTCTGGCGTGGTCGCCAGGGTGCCATGACCGGAATGGACGCTACGCAAAGCGACCACATCGGCATGCTCGGCACGGTCATGAACGCGCTTGCCTTGCAGGACGCGCTGGAGCGCGCCGGCCAACCAACGCGTGTACAGAGTGCCATTGAGATGCCCCGCATCGCCGAGCCATACATCCGTCGCCGTGCAATGCGCCACCTCGAAAAGGGTCGCGTGGTCATCTTCGCTGCCGGTACCGGCAACCCGTACTTCACGACTGACACGGCTGCTGCCCTGCGCGCCGCCGAGATTGACGCCGACGCATTGTTGAAGGGCACCCACAGCGGTGTCGACGGTGTCTACGACGCCGATCCGCGCCTGGTGCCCACGGCCACCAAGTACGAGGAAGTCAGCTACATCGAAGTGATGACGAAGGATCTGAAGGTGATGGATGCAACGGCGATTGCGTTCTGTCGCGACAACAAGATTCCGATCGTCGTGTTCGACATGTCTGCGCCCGGCGCCCTGCAGGCGATTCTTCGCGGCGATTCGGTCGGCACCATCGTGCACGACCGTCCGGTCTGAACGCGTCTCCTCGCCGGTCGCCACGGTCAATGCGCTGCAGGCATGCTCCAGGATCGGTACGCTGGCAGCGTGACTGAAGAAACGATCCTCGAAGCGCTCGAGAAGATGGAAAAGGCCGTCGAGCACGTACAGGTGCAGTTCACCACCGTGCGCACCGGCCGGGCCACGCCTGCGTTGGTCGAGCGGCTGCTCGTCGAGTACTACGGCTCCACCGTGCCGTTGCAGCAGCTGGCCGGCTTCCAGGTACCCGAGGCCCGCCAACTTCTCATCAAACCGCACGACCGTGCCACGCTCGGCGCAATCGAGAAGGCTATTCGCGACAGCGATCTGGGGGTCAACCCCAGCAACGACGGTGTGGTCATTCGTATCAACTTCCCGGCGCTCACCGAGGAGCGTCGCAAGGAGTATGTGAAGGTCGTCAAAAACATGGCCGAGGACGGCCGTGTCACTATTCGTGGTGTGCGCCGGGATGCTCGTAAGCATCTGGAAGCAGCCGAGAAGGCCAGCGCAATCTCCGCCGACGAGCTCGAGCGTGCGGAGAAGGAAATGGAAAAGATCACGCACGACCATGTCGAGATGATCGACAGGGCCGTTGGTCGCAAAGAACAAGAACTGCTCGAGGTCTAAATTGAGCACATTCGAGGAGGCTTCGGAATGACTGACGATGCGTGGCGCCGGCGGCGCGAGGAAGAGACTGATTTCGGGCCGCCGCTGTTTGGCGATGACGAGCCCGGATCGGACGGTTCCGGAGGCATTTCGTTCGGCGACTCCGACACGGGTCCGTTGCCCCATTGGACCGATCCGCCCACCGGCGAGATTCCGCGCCAGCTGACAGGCGCGGCTGCTGCGTCCGACCCCACCGACGACCTGGATGTGTGGTCGTCGTTCTCCGGCTCCAGTCAGCAGCCCAGCTGGCGCGACGGTGCTGGTGCAGACCCTTCGGGCGGGCTCGACGACATCACGGGTCTGTCGCCCGTCTTTGAGCAAGAAGCCGACACGTTCGTCGATCCGGCACCGACCGTTCGCGACGAATCGGCGCCCGTTCGGCGTGAGCAGGGCCGAATCACCATCGGCACCGACCCCACCGACGGCGCAGCCTCTCGACCCAGTTCTGCTGGCCGTCGGCCTCGCCCCGGCGACGCAACCGCCCGCGGCCGAAGTGGCGCTCGTCCAGCGCCGTCAACTCGGACCACCACCACCAAATCTGCGGGTGGTACCAGCGGCCGCGACATGCCGACAGCCATCGCTGTTGGCCTGGGTATCGCCGCTATTTTCATCGGCGCCCTGAAGTTCAAGCCGTGGTCAGTGGGCGTCATCGTCATCCTGGTTCTCGGTCTGGCAGCCGTCGAGTACTTCGACCGGGTGCGTGAGAAGGGCTATCAGCCAGCATTCTTTCCGGGCATCGTTGCCTGCGTCGCCGCGCCGCTGGCCGTCTATCACTACGGCACCGGAGCGTTGCCGCTGGTTGTCTTCCTGACGTTCGTTGCAGTTGCGCTCACGTTCATCGGAGCCACCAGCCTGGAATCGAACCCGATGCCCAACATGGCGATCACCTCGCTGGGCATCACCTGGATTGGAGTGCTCGGGTCGTTCGGCGCCGCCATCGTTGCGCTGTCCAACCTGGGTGGCGGCAACTCCATCGGCACCGACACGCTGTGCCTGCTGGCCATCGGCGTCGTCGCCAACGATGT
>JANOYI010000078.1:0-10504 GCA_031428795.1 Ilumatobacteraceae bacterium
CATTCGGTGAACAGGCGATGGGCGACGTTGATGGTGACGTCGGCCTGGTCGTACGCGGGGGCCACTTCGACGACGTCCATCGCGACCACCTTGTGGCGGTAGCCCAGCTCGCGGACGATGCGCATCAGGTCGGCGGCGACGATGCCACCGGGCTCGGGTGTCCCCGTCGCCGGCGCGTACGCCGGGTCGAGCGAGTCGATGTCGACCGAGATGTACAGATACTCCGGCCCATCCAGCGCTTCGGCGACGGCATCGGCCATCACGGCTTGAAAGCCGCGCTCCCAGATCTCGTCCATGAGGTGCCAGCGCATGCCCTGCTCGGCCATCCAGTTCCACGTTTCCTCCGGCGGCCAGTAGCTGCGCAGACCGATCTGGATGAAGTTCTTCCCCGGGATGGCGCCGCTCTCGATGAGCCGACGCATGGGCGTGCCGTGACTGGCCAGGTTGCCGTCGCAATTGTCGGCGGTGTCGGCGTGCGCATCGAAGTGCACCATGCCCACGTTGCCGTACCCGTACACGTCAGCGACCGCCGTGGCTGACGGCCAGGTGATGGTGTGGTCGCCGCCGATCACGAACGGGACGATCTTTCGGCTGGCGACTTCGTGGACGCGTGCTCGGATGTTGGCCAGGCTTTCGTCGACCAGACCATTGGGGCAGGCCGCGTCGCCGTAGTCGACGACCTCCATCCAGTCGTACATCTCCAACCCCAGGCCCAGGTGGTACGTGCCTGATTGATAGGCATCGGCGCGCAGTGCCCGCGGACCGAAGCGCGCGCCGGGTCGGTTGGTGGTTCCCAAGTCAAAGGGTGCGCCGACGACCGCAATGTCGGGCTGCCACTCGTCGAGCTCGGCGGGGGAGGTGAGCAGCGGCCGTTGCCCGAACGTGCGCACGCTGCCGAAGTTGTAGCCCTGGTCGAGTTGCTGCTGATAGCTGGCGGAAACTTCGCGCCGAGGTTTGCTCATACCGCCGACAGTAGCCCCGAGTGAGCGCCCTCGTCCTTGGGAATCGGGGCGAAGTGGCACGGTCTGCCACCCATGAGCGGGCCCCACCGTTCTGGCATGGTGGCCCGCCCTTGGGCGGAGGGAGGTGCCAAAGTGGTGGACGGCCGGAACGGGTGGGCAGGGCGACCCGAAGGGGTGCGGAACCTGGGGGTAAAAAGCGAAGCGCCCCGGGCTGCGCAGCGGGCCGAAGCCTGCGCGCCGCCCGAGGCGACTCCTGGGTCGGAGGGTGATCCACCACCGATCGTTCCTCGGGCGTTAGCCTCCGTCTCGACCAATGTCATCACCCGTCGGAGCTTGCGCTTCGGCGGGTGATCCGCTTTTGCCGTCTTCTTCCCCGGTTGCCCGGTTCCGTCCTCAGCAGTGAAGCCGCTGCGATCTCCGCTACCGCCGGTTGCCCAGCTGCAGCTTCCTTCACCTCGACCGCCGGTTCCGCTTCCCCGGTTGCCCGGTTCCGCTTCCCCAGCCGCCCGACCGCTTACCCGAAGGTTCGCTGCCTGGCGTCAGAATCACTCTCCTACCGTCCCCGCTTTCACCTCGTGAACCCGGTTGGCCCTCCGCTCCTCGTGACCGCCATTGCTGACTGCCTCGTCTTGCGGCACCGTTCCTCGGGTTCCGGTTGGCGTGCGCTGTCCGGTACGAGGATCACTGTGCATCACACGAATCTGCTGGTCAAGAGGTATTTTCGCTCCCCACAGGGTTATCCGCAGGGAAAGGGGGTTACCCCCAGAACTTTCTTGTTCATCCACTGTTCGCGCACAGGTTGTACACAGGTGCGACGTTGACGCGGCCCTATTTTGCGGCTTGAATGGCCACGTGAGTTCTGTACAAACGGCCTCGGCCACCGCAATCATCATCATTTGTTAGCGCATGTCGGCCTCATGCCGAGATGCGCTCCGAGCCGCCCCTCCGGGCGGCTCTTTCATTTCTCCACACAAGTCGCCTGAACGAAGTAGAGGGTGTTCGTATGAATTCGAAACTGCCAGTAGTCGAAGTGTTCGACACGACGTTGCGCGATGGCATGCAGGTGGAAGGTGTGTCGGCAACCGTCGACGACAAGCTGCGCATTGCGGAACAACTCGACTACCTCGGCGTGCACTTCATCGAAGGCGGGTGGCCTGGCGCCAACCCGAAGGACATCGAGTTCTTCGCCCGCGCCGCAACTGAACTGAAGCTCTCCACGTCCACACTGGTCGCGTTCGGCAGCACCCGTCGCCCACGCGGCAAGGTCGACGACGACGCAACCCTGAAGAACCTGCTCGACGCCAACACGTCGGCCGTCTGCATCGTCGCCAAGAGCTGGGACTACCACGTGCTCGAAGCACTGCAGACCACGCTGGAAGAAGGCGAGGCGATGATCGCCGACTCGGTGGCCTACCTGCATGGCGCCGGCCGCATGGTGATGGTGGACATGGAGCACTTCTTCGACGGTTACAAGCACAATCCTGAGTTTGCGTTGCGTGCCCTGGAGGCTGCCGTCGTGAAGGGCGCCAGCCACGTCGTTCTTTGCGACACCAACGGTGGCTCGCTGCCGCACGAAGTAGAGAGCATTGTTGGCGACGTCTACCGCCACGTCGGCAACGACGTGATCATCGGCATCCACTGCCACGACGACACCGGCTGCGCGGTCGCCAACTCGATGGCGGCGGTTCGCGCCGGCGGCCGTCATGTGCAGGGCACGCTCAACGGCTTGGGCGAACGCACCGGTAACTGCAACCTCACCACCGTCATCCCCAACCTGCAGCTGAAGTTGGGTATGCAGTGCCTTCCCGAGGGGCGCATCGATCGGCTGACCGCAGTCAGCAATCACGTCGCCGAGGTGCTCAACCGTCCACTCAACCCGCAGGCGCCATACGTCGGCTCATCGGCGTTCGCACACAAGGCCGGCCTGCACGTCAGTGCCATCAAGCGAGCCAAGGACGCGTACGAACACATCGACCCTGTGCTCGTCGGCAACGGCACGCGCTTCGTCGTCAGCGAAATGGCTGGGCGCGCCACCATCCAGATCAAGGCCGAGGAGCTGGGCTTGCCGTTGGACGGCCCGGCCGTCAACCAGGTGGTCGACGATCTCAAGCGACTCGAGCACGAGGGCTACCACTTCGAAGCGGCCGACGCCTCGCTCGAACTGTTGATGCGCCGCGCCGCCGGCTGGGAGCAGACCGACTTCCGCGTCGAGAGCATGCGCGTCATCACCGACGAGATGCCCAACGGCGAGTTCAACACCGAAGCCACCGTGAAGGTGTGGGTGGGGCAGGGCGACACGGCCGTGCGTCATGTCCACACTGCCGAAGGCAACGGACCGGTCAACGCCATCGACACCGCGCTGCGCACCGCGTTACGCGGCGCGTTCCCGCTGCTCGACAAGGTGCACCTCACGGACTACAAGGTGCGCATCCTCGACGGTGCCACCGCCACTGGCGCTGTCACGCGAGTGCTCATCGACTTCACCAACGGCAAGCAGACGTGGACGACCATCGGCGTCAGCGGCAACATCATCGAAGCTTCGTGGCGGGCGCTCGAAGAGGGCATCGTCTACGGCCTACTCCACGCCCCCACCGCCTAGCCCCGTACCGGCCTCGCAGCCTCTCTCGCGCTTGGTACACCTGCCTCAGCTACCATCGCCCACGACGAAAGGGTCACCTTGGGCTACTCACTGGGCATCGATCTCGGCACCACCTTTACGGCCGCGGCGTTGGTGAGAGACGAGCGCGCGGAAGTGGTCGCGCTGGGAAACCACGCCGCAACCATTCCCTCGATGGTGTTCCTTCGCGAGGACGACAACGTGCTGATTGGCGATGCTGCCGAACGGCGCGGGCTGCAAGAGCCAGCTCGACTTGCGCGTGAGTTCAAGCGCCGCCTTGGCGACTCGGCGCCGATCATGCTCGACCGCTCGCCATTCTCTGCCGAGCGTCTGATGGCCGCAATGTTGCGCCAGATCGTTGCCGACGTGACTGCGCGGCAGGGGGCGGCGCCAGACCGGGTGGCGGTGTCGCACCCAGCGAACTGGGGCCAGTTCAAGATCGACCTGCTTCGTCAATCAGTCGAAATGGCGGGCCTGCAGAACGCGACGTTCGTGACGGAACCAATCGCAGCGGCAGTGCAGTACGCGTCCACCGAACGCGTCGATGTCGGCGACGTTGTGGCCGTCTACGACCTCGGCGGTGGCACGTTCGATGCGGCGGTGCTGCGCAAGACTGCCGACGGGTTCGAGACGCTTGGCCGGCCGCAGGGCATCGAACGTCTCGGTGGCATCGACTTCGACGAGGCCGTGGTGACCCACGTCCGCCGCACTATTGGTGACGCCATCGCGCAACTCGACCCCAACGACCCGGCGTCGCGGTCGGCGCTCGCCCGCTTGCGCCAGGAGTGCGTGTTGGCGAAGGAGACGCTCTCGTCGGATTCGGATGCCACCGTTGCCGTGCTGCTGCCCAACGTGCAGACCCAGGTGCGCATCACCCGCGCCGAGTTCGAGGACATGATTCGGCCGTTGCTGCGCGAGACACTCGATTCGACTCGGCGTGCGGTGGACTCCGCTGGGCTGCAGCTCTCCGACGTCAAGGCGGTGCTGCTGGCAGGCGGTTCATCGCGCATTCCGCTCGTCAGCGAGATGGTGCGCAGCGAGCTCGGTCGCCCCGTCGTCACCGACAGCCATCCCAAGCATGCGGTAGCGCTGGGCGCCGCACGCATGGCACACGCGCTCGCCGCTGCTCCAAGTGCAGCGGCTGTGCCGCCGCTGCTCGCCTCGCCCGTTGCGCCGACGGTGCCGGCGGCCCCCGTCCCCGTTGCGCCGATCGTTGTCCCGGTGGCATCCGCAGCAGGTGCTCCTCCGCCCCCTCCAACCTCGTCGAGGGCGGCAGTCGTGACTGGCGAGCCGGAGGAAAAGAAGTCGCAGTGGAAGCTGCTGATCGCAGGCATCGTCGTCTCTGCGCTCGTCGTTGTCGGTCTCGTCGTTGCCTTTTCGGGTGGAGACGACAACACGTCGGCGAACCCCACCACAACGACTGCGCAAACCGAATCGACCCCGGCCGTTACTGTCGCCACCACCGTCGCCGCCACCGTTGAAACCACCGTCGCCAGCACTGCAGCCCCGGTCACCACGCCGGTCTCCACGCCGCCTACGACGGTGCCGCAGGAGACATGCGATACATCCACGGGCTGGTGCGTCGGCATCGCGAGTGTCGAGTGGGAGATCGACGGGACCATCCGGGCCGAATACACCACGACTGGCTTCGTGCCGACCAACAGCGGCGTCGAGGGCGACTACCACGTGCACTTCTTCTGGAGCAGCATCCCGCCCGACACCGTCGGTGTCCCAGGCGCAGGCCCGTGGTTTGTGTGGGACCTTGCCGACGGCGACGGCGAGTACCTCTTTGACGGCATCAATGTCGACAACCTGGGCGGGTCGGGCTACGTCTGGGAGGACGACCTGTGCATTGCGATTGCCACCCATCAACACGCACTCGCGGGCGACATCGGGGCCGCCGGCATCGGCACCTCCTACTGCCTGCCGAACACCCCGACGCCGACTGCGACGTGAACCGGCGGTTCGGTTCTGACCATGAACGAGGACCTGCTCACCCGACTGCTGACGACGACCGACAGCTCGGCTAGTCGCCTGCTGCTCGTCCACGGAGCGAAGGGTTCCGGCAAGTCGTGGTGGATGGAACGCGCCGCCGAACGCGCCCGAACCGCCGGCCTTAGGGTGCACCGCACGGCCGGCCGCGACGCCACACGCGCCTCCACTGAGGCCGCCATCGCGGCGGCCCATGGAGAACTCACCTGTGTTGTGGTCGACGACGTCGACTACTTCGACAATCAGGCGCGGCGCGACCTCCGTGAGGCGCTCGATGCATCAGGCGGGCTCGCGGTGGTCAGCGCTGCGTCGTCCGCTGCATTCGATGGTGCGCTTGCGGTCCGGCTCGATCCGTTGCCGTCTGATGCCGTCGTGGAGCTGCTGAGCCAGCGCGGTGTCGCTCCTCGGGCGGCGCTACGTTGTGCCGCAGTCGCGGCTGGCAACCCCGGCCTCGCGGTCTCGCTCGCGGACGGACTTTCCGATGCCCAGCGCGCCGACACTGCTCCAGTGCCCGAGATGCCGCGCCTCGCTGCAGAAGTGGCGTCGGAGCTGCATGCTCGCCTTCGCGGGCTTGGCGAACGGACGTGTCGGGCACTGGTAGTGGCGGCGGCCGACGAGAACGGCGACCTTGTCGCGGTGCGCAAGGCGCTCGAACAGCTCGGCGAGGCGCAAGCGGCGGGCACACAGGACGCGTTGGAAGCGCTGTTCGACGCCGCTGAGGAGGCTGCAATCGTCGACGTGGTCGGCTCAAAGGTCACGTTCGTCGACCCGTGGTTGCGATTGGCGGCCTATCACCTCGTTGCTCCCGCCAGCCGCCGCGCTGCGCACCGAGCGTTGGCGGCCGCGTACGACTCGCCGCGCCAAGGCGACGCCCGCGTGCACCACCTGGTCGCGGCCAGCAGCGGCCCGAGCGACGACGTCGCCCAAGCCCTGATCGTGGTGGCGGCCGCAACTGCTCGACGCGGCGATCGAGCGGCGGCAGCGAGGATGGCTGCGCAGGCTGCGGACCTCTGTGTTGCCAACGAACTGCGGTCGTCCAGCTTGCTGCGCGCCATCGGGTGGTGTCTCGACGTCGGAGAGTACAACCAGGCGCAACGACTCGTCGACGAGCTCGATGGGGTTGCCGACGACGAGCAACGTGCGGCCAGCGAAGTCTCGGCGCTCCTGCATGGTGATCGCGACGCCGAGTCCGACGTGACAGACCCCGCCGTTCCGATACGCGAACGCGAGGTCGCGACCTGGCACGGTCGCCGCCGTCAGCGGCTGTCGTGGTGGGCCGATGCCGAAGCCGGACGTCATGGTCGCGTGATCCAGCAGATCGGAGGCACACAGGCCGCACCAGCGGAGCTGTGGGCTCGCGGTATGGCGCTGCGGCACGGTGGGCTCGTGCGCGACGCGGCTGAGCTGGTTGCGCGCACGCTGGCCACGCTGCCGCCGGGCACGAGCCAAGTTCGAGCGCGTTGGGCGTTCCTGGATGCCGACCTCGCCCTGTTGACCGGTCGCTACGCCGAAGCTGTGCCCATGCTGCAGTCGGCGGACAACGATGGCGCAGCTCGTGTGTTGGTCGTCCGTGCCGCCTTGGTTGCATCGCCCACGCTGAGGCGCGATTCTGCATGCATTCATGTGCCAGCACTCGACCCCTTGCGCGGCATCCGACGTGAACAGCTGCGGGGTGTGTCGACTGCGGACCACCGAACGCTTGCCGTCGCGGCCGCCGTGGCTGAGGCGCACGGTTTGCCGATCGAGGCAGGGGAGAGCTGGCTGATGGCTGCCGAACTGGCATTGGCAGGTGAACCATCCTCAGCACCCGATGAGGGAAGGGAGTACGCGCGAAAGGCCTCGGATGTATTGCATCGATGCGCTGTGCGGTGCTGGGACGCTCGGCTGGAGGGTTTGCTCGCTCTCGCTCATGCACAGCCCTCGCCCGCGCCAACCATTGTCCTCGACCCCGAAATGGACGCGCTCAGCGCAGCCGAGTGGCGTGTGGCCGCATCGGTTGCAGAGGGCCTCACAAATCGCGAGGTCGCAGCGGCGCTCTTTCTGTCGGTGAAGACCGTTGACTTCCACCTGCAGCAGATCTACCGCAAGCTCACGCTACGGTCGCGGACCGAACTGGCTGTCAGGTTCGCCGGTCGCAACCACAATCCAGCCGGGCGCTCGTCGCCCCCCGAAGGTGCACGCAGATGAGTGATTGGTGGGAGGGAGTCGAGGCGGCACTCGCGGCGCACAGCGCCGAAGCCCCCGACCCGTGGGCGGAACTGGCTGACGAGTTGCCAGTGCTGACCGATCAGCAGCGGTCGTTTCTCGAACAGCTCGCCGCCCAGCCGCAGCCGGCGCGGTCACCGCTGGATGACGATCCGGACAACGACGATCCGAACAACGGCGACCCGAACAACGACGGGCACGAACCTCCGACGTGGAGCGTGGGCCGTCGCCCTGGTTGAGGCCGAACCGGGAATGTTCCCGGTCCTGCAAGTGGACGATGCGGCGTACGGTACGCAAGGTGAGTTCTGAACCACGTCCCCGTCTCGCCGTCGACCTCGGCACCACTTGGACTGCTGCGGCACACGGCGACGGCCGCAGCGTCGAACTTGGGCCGCAGGGCGCATCGATGCCTTCGGTGGTTGCACGTGACGGCGATGGATTCGTGGTCGGCCATGCGGCCGAGCGGGTGCTGGCAACCCGACCCGAGAGCGGGATTCGAGAGATCAAGCGGCGCTTCGGTGATACCACGCCGGTCGTGCTCGATGGTCAGCCCTACACGCCCGATGCGCTGACCGTTGAACTGCTTCGCGGCGCTGCTACGGCGGCTGGTGTTGACGCCTCCAGCACGACGGTTGTATTGACTCATCCTGCAAACTGGGGTGAGTTCAAGCTGGATCTGCTGCGCAATGTGGGGGCTCAGGCAGGCTTCGCCGAGGTCGAGTTGATCAGCGAGCCCGCCGCCGCGGCTCGTCACTATGCCGCAACTGGTCGTCTTGCGGCGGGTGACACGGTCGCTGTCTACGACTTCGGCGGCGGCACGTTCGATGCGGTGGTCGTGCGGCTGACGGCCGATGGGCCAGTGCAGCTCGGAACGCCGCAGGGATTGGAACGGCTCGGTGGGATCGACATCGACCACGTTGTGTTCAGCCACGTCGCGGGCACCCTCGATGGATCCCTCGCCGCACTTGACCGCAATGACCCAGATGTTCGCCGCGCCGTGCTCGCACTGCGCGTGGAGTGCACGGCGGCGAAGGAGCAGCTGTCAGTCGACGGCGAGGCCACCATCAACGTCATTGCACCCGGCATCAGCACCCAAGTGCGCATGACGCGCGATGAGTTGGAAGTCGCACTGCGGCCGCGCATCGCGGGAACCCTGCAGACCCTTGAGCGCGTTGTCGCCAGCGCCGGACTCACATTCGGCGACCTCGCTGGCATCGTGCTCGTTGGGGGCAGCTCGCGCATTCCGCTCGTCGCCGAGATGGTCGCTGCCGGCACAGGTCGGCCGCTTCTCATCGATGCCGACGTCAAGCAGGTCATCGTTGCCGGAGCTGCACACATCAGCAATGCTGGCGTTGATGGCGCCCCATCTACGCAACCAGCAGCCGCGGTGCCGGATGCACCGGTTCCCGAACGAGACGGCGCCACGGCTTCCACCACCGATACCAAGGAGACCACCATGTCTGAGTTGCCCGCCAGTGATGGCCCGACACAGAAAGGCGGGATCACACCGCCCCCGCCTCCGCCCTCCAAGGCCGACAAGGACAAGGGAAGTGTTGCTACTGCCGCTGTGATCGGCGCCGCTGCAGCAGCGGCCGCAGTTGCAGCCGGTGTGATGTACGGCGACGAGATCGTCGATGCTGTCACCGGTGGCGATGACGACGATGGCGACGGCGACGGCGCGACAACTCCGCCAGACGAGCTTCGCACTGCCGATCGAATTGCCCGCGAAGTGGATGACGATGCGCCCGCCGACGAAAGCATGGACGCCTTCGAGGAAGCCGGCGTGCCGGCCCCTGCACCTGCACCGCAGGCCGCAGCGTTCGTCGGCAGCAACGACGGTGGTGGCGGCGGCGGCGGCGGCGGTGGTGGTGGCGATGGCGGTGGTCGAAGCGAAGCGCCCCCAGCGTCGCGATCGGAATCAACACGAGCTGCACCACCTGCACCACCTGCACCACCTGCACCAGTCGTCAACGAAGCGGCGGACCCGGCGTTCGAGTCGGCGCGAGCCACGCTGCTGGAGCGCATCGAGAACCTCGATCTCGGTGAGGGCGTCGACCCGGCTGATTCGGAGGCACTGAAGGATGAGCTGCGCGGTGCCGTTGACCGCTTCGAGCCCACCCCTGGGCAGAGCGCCGAGGAGGCGTTGGCGAACTTGCGGGCACAGTACGACGAGCGGGTACAGGACTTCACGCAGGACCAGAAGATCGAGGCGCTGATCGACGAGCAACTCGCCGCCGACCAAACCGAGGCAGACGCGGCATCGATGGACGACCCGACGGACGACCCGACCGCGACCGACGACCCGACCGCGACCGACGACCCGACCGCGACCGACGACCCGACCGCGACCGACCCGGCGGTGACCCTGCCGTCGCCGGATGTCGAGCCAATCATCGTCGAGCCGATCCTCATCAATCCGATCGACGACGGAGGCGAGGTGATGTCAGATCCCGACGACGGAGGCGAGGTGATGTCAGATCCTGACGACGGAGGCGAGATCTTTGAACCCGTTGCCGTGATCGACGGTCTTCGCGACGACTTCGACTCCGCTGCGAGTGCATTCGACGATTCTTGGGGCGACAACGAGATCAGCTCCAGCGGTGTGTGGATACCCCCCGAAGACACGCAGGTGGCCGAGGATTGGTTTGGGGAGGGGGTCGCGAGCGAACCCGTTGTCGATCTCTTCCTACAATCGGCCGCCGCTGAACCGGCACTGATGGGTGGCGGC
>JANOYI010000079.1:0-2451 GCA_031428795.1 Ilumatobacteraceae bacterium
GCCGTTCCTGCTGCGCCGCACGAAGGCCGACAAGTCGCTGGTGCCAGACCTGCCCGACAAGGTCGAGCAGGTCGCGTGGGCGCCGCTCACCCGCGAGCAGGCGCACATGTACCAGGCCGTTGTCGACCAGCTGTTGGCCGACGCACAGGAGGCCACAGGCATGCGCCGGCGCGGCCTCGTGCTGGCCGCACTGACTCGCCTCAAGCAGATCTGCAATCACCCTGCACACGCGTTGGGCGACGGGTCGAAGCTGGCCGGGCGCTCGGGCAAGTTGGCCCGTTTCGACGAGCTCGTCACCGACCTGCTCGACACCGGCGAGCAAGCGTTGGTCTTCACACAGTTCCGTCAGATGGGCCTGTTGTTGCAAACGCACCTTCACGAGCGCTTCCATCAAACGGTTCCCTTCCTGCACGGTGGGGTCACCAAGAACGGTCGCGACAAGATGGTGCAGCAGTTCCAGGCTGGCACCGCCACATCACCGCTACTGCTGGTCTCGCTGAAAGCGGGCGGCACCGGCCTCAACCTCACGGCTGCCAGCCAAGTCGTGCACTACGACCGCTGGTGGAACCCGGCCGTCGAAGACCAGGCCACCGACCGCGCCTGGCGCATCGGCCAATCGCGCACCGTCTTCGTGCACAAGCTGGTCAGCGAAGGCACTGTCGAAGAGAAGATCGATGCGCTCATCAACGACAAGCGCAGTCTGGCCAATGCGGTTGTCGGCACCACCGGCGAAGCGTGGCTCAGCGAGCTCAGCACCGACGCGCTGCGCGACCTTGTCGTGCTCGACCACTCGCGGGCATCAAGGTCTGCGTCATGAGGTCCCAAGTCGTGAGGTTGACGTCATGAGGTTGATGGCATGACGATCGTGATCATTCCCGGGCAGTTCCGCGGCGAGCCACACCCTGTCGGCAAGCTGGCCAGCACTTTGCTGTCGGTGGCGGTTGCGGGCATGGCCGACCCCGCTCGCTTCCGGCGTGGCAAGACCTACGTCGTGGAGGGCGCAGTCTCGCGTCTGCAGGTGTCGTCGGGTCAACTGCTGGCGTCGGTCACGGGTAGCCGAGCCGACTCCTACCATGTGATTGTCGCGGTCCGCCCGATAGAGCGCCCCGACCTCAGCACCCCTGAGCTTCTGCGCTCACAGATCAACCGGCTCACGCCCGAAGGCAACGAACTGATGGTCAGCTGCAGCTGCCCCGACGACGCCGACCCATGCAAACACGGCGTCGCCACCCTGCTGGCATTCGCCGCCGAGCTTGTCTCCCGCCCCGAACTGATCGTCGAGTTCCGTTGCGTCTCGGCCGACGGCGAGGGCACGGCCCCGCGCGCGGAAGTGGGCTCACGGGCTCGCGCAAGTGAACGGCATCTGCGCTTGGCCCCCGCTATCAAGGAGCGCGTGCGCGCGCCCGAACCGCCGACGCCGTGGGAGAACCAGGAGTGGATCGAGTTCCTCGGCAAAGTGCCACCACCGACACCCGAGGTACCCCGCGAGCCCGCACAAGTTCGACGGGCCATGCTGGGCACCATCGATCTCGGCAACTGGGTGCAATCCGCGATCGACGAACTGTCCTCGCTGGACTGATCTCCAGGCGCGGCGACAGGCTGCTGTAATGGTGGCATGCAGTACACATCGATCACCCCCGAACAGTTCGCCACACTCGATGGGCTGGACGACTGGCGATTCGTGCTCGGCGCCATTCATGCCAACTTCCGCGCCGGGTCGTTCGGTGCGGCTGCCGTGCTGGCCAGCACTATCGCCGCGGCCGCTGACGAATGCGACCATCACCCCGACATCGACATTCGCTACCCGGACCGTGTGCACGTTGCGCTGACCACTCACGCGGCCGACGGGTTGACCACACTCGACGCCGACCTCGCCCGGATCATCTCCATCGCGGCCAGCGCGGCAGGCGCAACGTCCGAGCCGCTCGCAACTCAAGCGGTCGAGATCGCCATCGATACGACCGACGCCGACCGCATTCGGCCGTTCTGGGCAGCGGTGCTTGGCTACCCCGACAAGGGTGGCACCCTGGTCGACCCGCTTCGCCTCGGCCCTCCCGTGTGGTTCCAGCACACCGACGAGTCACGAACGCAGCGCCAACGGTTCCACATCGACATCTCCGTTGCGCACGACATCGCCGAGCAGCGCGTCGCTGCGGCACTCGCCGCGGGCGGCACGATGGTCAACGACACGTTCGCACGGAGCTGGTGGGTGCTCGCCGACGCCGACGGCAACGAAGCCTGCGTCTGCACATGGCAGGACCGCTGACGAATCGAAACTAATGTCGGCGGCACGTCAACCCGATAGGGGGTGGTATGCGTCGACAAGATGTGCACGCCGTCTCCGCTTCCCCGACTGCCAGCGACCAGCGCGCGGCTGAGCTGGAGTCGTTCGTGCAGCAGCACTCGCAACGGCTGCTCGGCGCACTCACGCTGATTACCGGCAACCGCGCC
>JANOYI010000080.1:0-3050 GCA_031428795.1 Ilumatobacteraceae bacterium
GGTCAAGATCATCGATCTCGACCTCGCCCGTCGCCGCATCAGTCTGTCGATCAAGCAGGCTGCCGAGGGTGGCGAATTGGCCGAGGAGTACCGTTCGCACTTCGAGATCGACGAGCACGGTAACTGGGCTGCTGGTGGCGACGATGCCGAGCGCGAAGCCGCTTGGGCCGAGTACTACCAGGAGAACCCGGGCGAGGCACCGCCGGCCGCTGACGCTGCTGTTGAGGTAGCCGAGGTTGAGGCTGAAGTTGCTGAGGCTGAAGTTGCTGAGGCTGAAGTTGCCGCTGACGCTGAGGTCGAGGCTGCCGAAGAGGCACCTGAGGCCTGATCCGCCGAGAGTTTGCATGAATGGCACGGCCGCAAGGCCGTGCCATTCTGCGTTTTGACCACTTTGCGATGTAACGACAGCGAGCGTCAGGTGAGTTTGACGATGCCCATTTTGACGGCCATCAACACCGCTTGCGTGCGGTCGCGAGCGTTGAGTTTCTCGTAGATGGACGCCAGATGGTTCTTCACGGTGCGATGGCTGATGAAGAGCGCCTCGGCGATTTCGTTGGTACCGAGCCCATCGGCGACGAGTTGCAGTACCTCTTCCTCACGAGTGGAAATGATGCCGTCGGTGTCGCGTCGGGCTTCGTGCAGCAGTGCTTCGGCGAGGCGTGGCGACATCGGTCGGTTGCCGTTCGCTGCAATGTGGATTGCCTCGACGACTTCGCTGATCGAGGAGTCTTTGGTGACGTAGCCGACAGCGCCAGCCTTCAGAGCGCTGTCGAACACATCACGATCGATGTGCATGGTGAGCATCACGACGCGCATTTCCTTGCGGGCGGCGATCAGTCGACGGGTGGCCTCGATGCCGTCGACGGTCGGCATGGACACATCCATCAGAACAACATCGGGGCGCATGGCCAGGGCGACGCGAACGCCTTCCTCGCCGTCCTGTGCTTCACCGAGCACCGTGACGCCTTCTGCTTCCAGGGCACGTCGCAGGCCTTGGCGCAGCATTGTGTGGTCGTCGACGAGTATGACTGATACGCCCACTAGTTGGGTCGTCCTTCCAGTTCGAGATGCACTCGGACTTCAGTGCCACCGGTGGTCAGCGACTGCAACGTCAACTCCGCGTCCATTCGCTCCGCCCGTTCGTGCATGCCGATGAGACCGTAACTGTCCACTCGGGCCTCGGTCTCATCGAGGCCAACGCCGTCATCGCGGATCGCAAACTGGATGTCGTTGCCGGTCTGTCGGCCGCTGACCAGTAGGTGTGTGGCACGCGAGTGGCGCTCTGCGTTGAGGATTGCTTCGCGGATGATCTGCCATAGTTCGCGTTCCATCGAGATAGGCAGGCGCTCGTTGAGCCGAATGTCGCTGAGAGTTTCGATGCCACTGCGCTCACCGACGCGTGCGAGAAACTCGGATGCGGTCGCGGCAAGGTCGCGGGTGTCGGTGATTTCTGTGCGGAGGTCGTAGAGCGTGTCGCGCACATCGCGCACGACGGCAGAGACTTGCTCGCGCAGTTCACGCAAAACGGGCTCGGTCTTGCCTCCGTCGGTGGCGACTGAAAGCGCACGGTCAATCTCGAAGCCGATCATCGCCAACGAAGAGCCGACGTGGTCGTGAAGCTCGCGTGCGATGCGAGTGCGTTCCTCATCGGCGGCGAGTATGCGGATTCTGCGGAACATGCGGGCATTGTCGATGGCGATGCCGAATGGCTCCGTGAGGCCGTGAACGATTTCGGCTTGCTGTTGCCCAAAGCTGCCGGTTGACGACGATTCGACGGCGATGAAACCAACGAGTGAGCCGCGCGCACGCAGCGCTGCATACAGCCCGCATTGTGCGCCTGGTGAGACTCCTTCCCCGACGTTGAGTTGGTCGATGCGAACGGTCTTCAGAGATTCCGCGGATTGGCGCAGGCCAGTGGGCAAGCGATCGAGTGGATAGTTACGCGCGCTGATGATGCCGTGAGTGCGGGCCGGGCTGGCGCGGCGCGTGCTGGGGTCGACGAGGTACACCGCGAGCAGGTCGTGGCGAACCATCGTGCGGAGGCGGCCGACGGTGGAGTCGAGCACTTCCTCGAGGTCGAGCGACGCGGGGAGTGTTTGGGCGACTCGCTGCAGTGCGAAGAGCAACGAATTGGCCTCGGCAAGGCGGCTCACCTTGTCGAGCGCGACCTGCTGCTGCCGGGCTGCGTCGTATGCCGCCCGGTGGGCGAGGCCGCTCGTAAAGGCAACGAGGCCGAGGAGGCCCACCCACAGCGCGCCGTCCTGCAGGCCTTGGCGGACGCCGATGTTGGGAATGTGCTCCACGGTGATGACAGCGACGGCCGCAGCGGCTAGCTGGGCGCTGAAGACGCCGCCGGCGGCGAAGCCGGCGAGCATGCCAACAGGTACGAGGAAGAGAACGAACGGCGAGGCCCACGCACCGCTGAGCAAGATGGCGGCGACGACGCCAGCGATCTCGATGACGATACGCAGGCGTGTCTTGGGCTCGTTGCGGTACACGACCGGCCGCACGCACGTGAGCAGCGTGAAGACGGTCGCAGTGGCAGTGATGGCAGCAAGGCTCCAGTTGGTCCACGAAAGGTCGGGCTGCGCACGAAGGAACGCGCCGATAAGCGCTGCCACCCGGAAGGGCCAGAGCGGAGCGGCCGTGAGCGATGGCGAAACCAGGGTCCCGTTCGAGCCGATCGTGAGCGGGCCGGTGTCGTTCGGGCCGAGCGAACGACGGTCGATGCCGCCCGGTGGTGTGCGGCTGCGAGCACGCCGTTCAACGAGCGGCCAGCCAACTGAGGTGGGGTCTCGGTCTGCAGCCGACGCGCTCGCCAGTTGGTCGGTGTCGTCAGCCACCCCCGGATGCTAGTGGTGCGCGCACGTCGGGTCGGCGAGGGTGCCTCCGAGTACCATCGCCGCATGATCTTGGTGGGGCTGACTGGTGGGATTGGGTCTGGGAAGTCGACTGTCAGCGCAGCGCTCGCAGCCCGTGGGGCCGTGATTGTCGACGCCGATCAGGTCGTCCGTGATGTGCAGCAACCGGGGTCGCCGGTGCTTGCCAAG
>JANOYI010000081.1:0-5795 GCA_031428795.1 Ilumatobacteraceae bacterium
ATCAGCTTCCGGTCGCATGCAGGCAGGTATCCACGGCGTGCTGGCGCAGTACTACCGCGAGGGCCTGGTGGAGAACGTCAAGATGGGCAACTTCCAAGCCATCACACAACGCGGCCGCTGGCTGAACCGCGCTCCCTCTGGCTACGTCATGGTGAACGGGTATCTGGAGCTGAGCGAGCTGGCACCGTTGGTTCCTCGCATCTTCCAGTTGCGCTCGACTGGCGCGTCGTACAACGAGATCCAGTCGGCTACGGGCATCAAGTACTCGACCGTCCGGCAGATCTGCCACAACCGCGCGTATCTCGGCGAGACCAAGCTCCGCGAGAAGTGGTATCCAGGCATCCATCAGCCGCTCGTGACCCCGGAGCAGTTCGAGGCGGCTCAGCGCGGCAACTCGACAGGCAAGGCCATCGGCAAGGACCTGCTCTCCGGTCGCGTGAAGTGTGGCAACTGTGGCCGGCGCATCGCGATCGATTCCAACGGGCGAAACGAAGGCATCTACCGCTGCAAGCATCGGGGCAAGGGTTGCACGGTCCCCGGCCGATCCGCCAAGGGTCTTCATCGCGCCGCAAAGCTCGCCATCAGGGTACTCGCAGAGGATCAGGGGCTACAGGACGCTATTCGTGAACAGCTCTGCGGAAGGGGCACGGAGGCGCGAACGGCGGAGCCGTCGCGCTCCGGGGCCGTCGCTCAGCTGAGACAGAAGCGTCAGAAGCTGCTCGACCTCTACTACGCCGACAAGATCACCGCGACCATGTTCGCCGACGAGGAGAAGAAGCTCACCCGCCAGATCGAGGCCATCGAGGGCGAAGCCGAAGCAAATCTGAAAGAGGTGAACCAGCGCAGCATGCTCGCTGAGCAGTTCGAGCAGGTCGCCATCCTCCTGCGCACGATGGACACTGACGCCATCTGGAACGCCGCCAACGATCGCGAACGGAAGCTTCTGGTGAACGAGATCATCGAGGCCGTGATCGTCCACCCAGACCGCCTACAGGTGGCCATCAACGGCGCTCCACTGCTCACCATCGCCTTCAGCGAGGTAGGACTCCGGGAAGCCGAACGGCCGCCCCCAGGGGCGGCCGGTACGACTATTGACGTGTCGAAGGGGGGACTTGAACCCCCACGAACCTAAGTTCACCAGCCCCTCAAGCTGGCGCGTCTGCCTATTCCGCCACTTCGACGTGGTGCGCTACGAGGCTATCGCAGCGGGGTAATCACACCAACAGGAAACTCAGCCCATCAGGAAACTCAGCCCATCAGGAAACTCAGTGCGATGATCGTGCCGATCCACAGGATGCCGAAAATCGTGGTGATGCGGGTGAGGTTCCGCTCGGCGGCAGTGCTGCCCAGCGCCGTCGAACCGACGCCACCGAACATGTCGCTGAGACCACCACCGCGACCGCTGTGCATGAGCACACCGGCAACCATGCCGGCCAACGACAGCACGTTGACGATGATCGAGAGGTATGTGATGAGATCGCGCACGGCTGCGAAGGCTATCGGCGAAGCGTCACAGATCGACGGCGTCGGACACCGTCGGGAGCGGCTCTGTCGGGAAGTGGCACGCCACCGGGTGCCCGTGACCGCGATCAACCAGCGCAGGCTCTTCCATGGCGCACAAGTCCTTCGCAATCGGGCAACGGGTGCGGAAGCGGCAGCCCGTCGGCGGGTTCAGCGGGCTGGGCGGGTCGCCCTGCAGCATCACCCTGGGGCGGGTGCGCTCGAACTCGGGGTCGGGCTCGGGCACTGCCGACAGCAGCGCCTGGGTATAGGGGTGGGCCGGTTGCGTATAGAGCTGCTCGGCCGGGCCGATCTCCATGATCTTGCCCAGGTACATCACCGCGACCACATCGCTGATGTGACGCACCACCGACAGGTCGTGGGCGATGAACAGGTAGCTGATGCCCAGCCGCTCCTGAAGGTCCGCCAGCAGGTTGACGACACCGGCCTGAATGCTGACGTCGAGTGCCGACACCGGCTCGTCGAGCACGATGAACTTCGGGTCGAGCGCAAGCGCCCGCGCGATACCGATGCGCTGGCGCTGGCCACCTGAGAATTCATGAGGGAACCGGCGGGCGTGGTCGGGTGCCAGACCAACGAGCTCCAGCAGTTCGGCGACCCTGTCCTCGTGCTTGCCTGCGACCTTCTGAATGCGCAGCGGCTCAGCCACCGCGTTGCCGACGGTGAGGCGCGGGTCGAGCGAAGCCTGTGGGTCTTGGAACACGATCTGCATCTCACGGCGAAGCTTGCGCATTTCGTTGCGAGAGAGTCCGACGATCTCCTGACCGGCGAACTTCACTGATCCACTGGTGGGTTCGATGAGTCGCAGCAACGTCCGCCCAACAGTTGTCTTGCCGCTGCCGCTCTCCCCCACTAGGCCGAGTGTCTGCCCGACATGGATGTCGAACGACACATCGGAGACGGCCTGCACCTTGGCCGAGGTGCGGCGAAACCCATTCGAACCGTGGATGGTGAATTCCTTCACCAGGTTCGACACTTGTAGTAGCGGTTCAGTAGTCACTGGGCCCCGTCCCCGTAGAGCTCCTCGGCGCGGATACACGCAGTCATCGATGACTTGAAAGCCTTCAACTCTGGCAGTTGGCTTTCGCAGCGGTCCTGCCGGTGTTCGCAGCGGGCAGCGAACCCGCACCCCGGCGGCGGTTGCAACATGTTAGGCGGGCTGCCATGAATAGGCATCAGCCGTTCCTGACCGATTCTCGGAAGCGAACTGAGCAGGCCCTCTGTGTATGGATGGGTGGGCGCAGCGAACAGATCATTCACACTCGATCGTTCGACTACACGACCGGCATACATGACCTGCACGCGATCAGCGACTCGAGCGACTACACCGAGATCGTGAGTGATGATGACGACCGCCTTCTTCATCTCACGCTGGATGCGTTGGAACACTTCCAGGATCTGAGCTTGCACCGTGACGTCGAGCGCTGTGGTGGGCTCGTCAGCAATCAACACGTCGGGGTCGTTCGCGAGCGCCATGGCAATCATCGCTCGTTGACGCATGCCACCCGAGAACTCGTGCGGGTACTGCCGGGCACGCGTGTCGGGCTGCGGAATTCCGACCATGCCGAGCAGCTCGACCGCATGCTTGTGAGCTGCAGACTTGGACATTTCTTGGTGCGTGAGGATCATCTCCACGATCTGATCGCCGATGCGATACACCGGGTTCAGCGCCGACAGCGGATCCTGGAAGATCATCGCGACTTGACGACCGCGGATTGACCGCATCACCTTGTTGGTCGCGCCGACCATCTCGGTGCCATTGACGGTTGCAGAACCCGAGATCTTGGCGGTGCCAGGCAACAAACCCAGCATGCCGAGGAAGGTGACGGACTTTCCGGAACCTGACTCGCCGACCACGCCGACCATTTCGCCAGGCATCACCTCTAGGTCGACACCGCGAACCGCTTGCACCACACCGTTCGGCGTATGGAACGACACTCGCAGGTCAGTGAGCGACAGCAGTGGAGCGCTCATCCCTTCCCCTTGTCGAGCTTGGGGTCGAACGCGTCGCGCAGACCATCACCGATGAAGTTGATACACACAGCGAGCAGCACCAGCATTCCGCACGGATAGGCAACGAGCCACCAGTAGCCCGCCTTCGCCCCACCGGCGGACAGCTCGATGAGCTTGCCCAACGAGGTGGAGTCGCCGCCGGGCTGAGTGCCAAGACCGAAAAACGACAGTGTCGACTCGATGACCAAGCCAGCCACGATGGCGATGGTGAGCGACACCAGGATGGTGCCGATGCAGTTGGGCACGAGGTGTGACACCGAGATGCGGAAGTTGGAGGCGCCGACCGCCCGTGCCGCCTCGACGAACTCACGCTCCTTCAGCGCCAAGACCTGGCCTCGAACGAGTCGGGCGACGCCCATCCACCCGAACAGCGTGATGAGGAAGATCATGAAACGGTATGACGACTTGTCGCCGATGATGTTGGTCACCCACTCCATCTCCCCGAGAAACTGGCGCAAAATGATGATGGCCACGAGGAACGGAAAGGCGAGGAAGATGTCGGTGACCCGCATCATGAGATCATCGAAACGACCACCCCGAAGGCCAGCGAACACGCCGACGGTGGTGCCGATGGTTACCGACAGGAGGCCTGCGGCCAGGCCGATGAGCAGCGAGCTGCGCGTGCCGTAGAGCAGGCGGCTGTACATGTCGCGGCCGATGTCGTCGGTGCCCATCCACGCGATTCGGCTGGGTGGCAGAAACTGGTTCTTCCCTTCCTTGATGTCGATCACTGCTTCGTTGATGCCGTAGCGGGCGGTGATGCCGGTGAAGGTCACCGCGAAAATGACGATGCCCAAGATGACCGTGCAGACGGCAGCACCCTTGTTGCGCCAGTAACGACCGACCGCGAGCCGAAGCGGCTTCTTGGTGCGGACGTTGAGGCCCTCGGCGGCGTCCAGCTGTGTGGGAGCAGCGGTGTCAGACAAGACGGATCCTCGGGTCGAGCTTGGCGTAGGACAGGTCGGCCAAGAGGTTGAAGATGAGCACCGACACGATCAGGATGACCAGGAACGGCATGAGTGCCGGCAGGTCTCCGCTGGTGGTGTGCTTGATGAAGTACTTCCCGGTACCCGGGTAGTTGAAGATGTTCTCGGTGATGATGAGCCCGCCAATCAGCGCGCCGAGGTCGAGAGCGATCACGGTAGCCATGGGGATCATTGCGTTACGGACGCCGTGACGGCGCAGGATGGTCCACTCGCCGAGGCCCTTGGCACGAGCGGTGCGCACATAGTCCATCGAGCGGACATCCATGAGGCTGGCTCGCTGAAAGCGCGCATACCCAGACACTGTCTGAATGGCGACGGCGGTGATGGGCAGGATCATGTGTTTGATCATCAGCCCGAAATCGAAGCCCTGTTGGCCCGGCGGGTAGACGCCGCCGAACGGCAGCCAACCCAGCTGCACCGCGAAGACCAGCTGCAACACCACACCCGACACGAACGGCGGAATGGCGCCCAGAAAGTAGGCGCAGAAGTTGACGATGGTGTCGAAGAAGCCACCCGGACGGCGAGCGGCAAGTGTGCCGACGCTGAGGCCGATCGAGATACCGATCACAGCGGCAGTACCGGCGAGGCGGAGGGTGTTGAAAATTGAATAGCGAAGCTCTGGCCACACTTCGGCGCGCCCCTTGATGGTGCGCTGCCATTCATCGGGGCCTTGCACGAAACTCCACAACCAGCGGAAGTATCCGCGGGTGAAGCCCCAAAAGCCGTCGTACAGGAAGTTCGCTTCCCTGTACTGCTGGATCTTCTTCTCGGTGACCCGTGTGTTATTGCGTTTGTAGCTCTCCACCGGGTCCCACCCGATGCGTACCGCAACGTACACGAAGTAGGTGATGAGCACGATGGTGGGAATGAGCCACAGCAACCGGCGAACAATAAATCTGAGCACCACTACCCCACTGCTCGATGACGGACCAATAACAAACCGAACACTAGATATGAGTCGGGGCCGACCGAACCGGCCGACCCCAACTCACACCTCAATCATTCACTGACTTCGAGAAACCTCGAGGATCAGAGCTCTTCCAGCACAGCCTCACCAGTGAGGAACTCACTGGGGACGATGGTCTGGTCGGCCGTGGTGTCGTACATTCCCGGCAGGACCGGGAACGAAATCAACCACACGTACCACGACGAGTTCGCGCACTCGGTGACGGGGTTCGGGCAGTCGGCGGTTGGGAACTGCTCGGCGCCGATGATCAGCTGACCATCACCGTCGACGTCTGCCCACTCGTACCAGTTGTTGAGCGCACGGTAGTT
>JANOYI010000082.1:0-11679 GCA_031428795.1 Ilumatobacteraceae bacterium
CCGCTGTTCGCGAAGAGCGTCGGCCCGGTGTGGGACGGCGCTGACGAGGCCTCATGGGCAGGCGTCAACCATCTCGACCCAGCCGAAGTGTGGGCCGCACGTGCGAAGGGCCGCGCCGAGCTGGTCACGTTCGTTCGCTCAAGGTTGGGCGATGCGCTGCTGGACCCGAAGGCGCTCACCATCGGTTTCGCTCGTCGCTTCGCCACCTACAAGCGCGCCACGCTCTTGCTCAGCCAGCCGGATCGTTTACGCAAGCTGCTCCTCGACGCCGATCGTCCCGTGCAGTTCGTGTTCGCCGGCAAGGCGCACCCGGCCGACCAGCCCGGCAAGGACATGATTCGCGACATCGAATTGTTCGCACGCCAGCTCGACGTCGGCCACCGCTTCGTGTTCGTTCCCGACTACGACATGGCCGTCGCCCGCATCATGTACCACGGCTGCGACGTGTGGCTGAACAACCCCCGTCGCCCGCTGGAAGCGTGCGGCACCAGTGGCATGAAGGCCGCGCTGAATGGCGCGCTCAACTGCAGCATCCTCGATGGTTGGTGGGACGAATGCTTCGACGGCGAGAACGGCTGGGCCATCAACTCGGCCGACGACGACCCCGACACCGGCCGCCGCGACCAGCGCGAGGCCACCAGCCTGTTCGGACTGCTCGAGCGGGAAGTGATGCCACTGTTCTACGACCGTGGCGCCGACGCGCTGCCCCACGGCTGGATCCAGAAGATGGAGCACAACTGGAAGACGCTCGGGCCGTTCGTCACCGCCGCACGCATGGTGCGCGACTACACCACCGAACTGTACGAGCCGGCGGCCGCAGGCTCGCGTCTCGCCAACGCTGATGCTGGCGCACCGGCCAAAGAGCTGGCCTCGTGGAAGCAGCGGGTGCGCGCCGCCTGGCCGTCCGTGAAGGTTGTCGACGTGGAGTCCGACACGGCCCCGGCCAACGAGGGCGACCAGCGACAGGTCAGGGCGCACGTCGACATCGACGGTCTCGACGTCAACGACATGGCGGTGCAGGTGATGCACGGGGCCGTCGATTCCGAGGGCGAGTTCGTCGGTACGCCAGCAGTCGTCAACCTCAGCTTCGTCGGTGATGGCGTCTTCGAGGCCACCTACACCGTTGGTGAGGCGGGCCCCTACGGCCTCACCGTCCGCGCCGTCCCAGCCCACCCGCACCTCGTCTCCCCCGTGGAGCTCGGTCTGGTCGCCTGGGCCAGCTGAGCCTGGAAGAATCGTCGCATGATCGAGATGAACGAGGCGGACTCTCTCTCACGGGATCTTCAGACGGCGCAGCTCGCACGCGTGGCGCGACGCAGTGCCAAGGCCCTCAAGATCGTGGCCGTAGTGCTGGCTCTGGGCGCCGTGTTCAACGGCTGGGTCTATGCAGCCACCGATCAGAACCAGTTCTACCCGGGTGCAGGTCCGTCACCCGACTTTCCACTGTGGTGGAAGATCCAGCAGTTCCTCACGACCGCGCTCCCGGGGTTGGGCTTCGCCGCGCTGGCCCTGGCGGCAGGGTTTGCCATCGAGATTGTCGCGCTGCGAGCCACGCGACCCCCCGAGCCCGCTGCCGAACTGTCCGAATTCACCCCGACGCCGACGCCAGCATCGGAACCCACCAACTTCGCTGCCCGGCCCGCTCAGGCGCCGGCGCAGGTTGCACTGACGCCCACCGCGCCGCCCCCGATGAAGATCGCCAACGACGAGATCTGGCGCCGCTAGGCCGCTTGCTCCGAGTCGGAAACTGATGCTCTTGAAGTGAGGGTCCGGCGCGTCCGCGGACGCGTTCGGGTCGGCGGCGCGGGACTCGGTGTACTTGCTTTGGGTCAGCGACAACTTTCATTGCGCTTGACGGCGTTTGGTGCAAGCAAAGTTGTCGCTGAGTAAAATCAAATAGCGCAGATCCGGCGACCGCCGAGCCAGCCGTCACCTCCGACCCGGCGATCACCCCCTCAAGAGCATGGGTTCGCAGCGCCGGTGGCGCCCAACCCGAACGCTGCCGCGCATTGCCAACGACGAGGTCTGGCGCCGTGCCGACGACGCCAATTCGCTTGCTCCGAGTCGGAAACTGATGCTCTTGAAGTGAGGGTCCGGCGCGTCCGCGGACGCGTTCTGGTCGGCGACGGGAGGTAGGTGTACTTGTTTTTGGTCAGCGACAACTTTTCCTGCACCAACCGCAACAAAACTTGTCGCTGAGCAAAATCAAATGATGCACGTCCGGCGGCCGCCGAGCCAGCCGTCACCGCCGACCCGACCTTCGCCCCCCTCAAGAGCATGGGTTCGCAGCCCCGAGTGGCGCCCAACCCGAACGCTGCCGCGGCTAGCGACCGGTGAAGGCTGCGTTGCCGGGGCCGCTCTCCAGGAAGCTTTTGACGCCGATCTGGCTGTCGTCGGTGTGGAAGACGGCTTCGAACAAGTCCAACTCCAACGCCAGTCCAGTGGGCAGATCGGTCTCGATGCCCTCGTCGACTGCTCGCTTGATCAGTGCCTGCGCTTGAACGGCACCCTTCGCGACCTCAGCTGCCAGGGCGAGCGCGCGGGCCATCAGATCGTCGCCCGACACCACCTCGTCGGCGAGGCCGATGCGCAGTGCTTCCTCCGCCTTCACCTGACGACCGGTGATCATCATCTCCTTGGCGCGGCTGGAACCGACCGTGCGCGGCAGCCGTTGCGTGCCTCCGCCGCCGGGGATGATGCCCAACAACACTTCCGGCTGGCCGAAGACGGCGCGCTCGCTGACGATGCGATAGTCGCAGGCGAGCGCCAGCTCGCAACCGCCACCCAGCGCGTACCCGCTGACCGCGGCGATCACGAACCTCGGAATCGCCGCCACGGCATTCAGCGCACGATGAAAGCCTTCGCCGATGGCACGACCTTCGTCGGCGCCACCGAACTCGCTGATGTCTGCACCGGCAGCCAGCAACCGTGGGCCGCCGGTGATAACGACGGCTCCCGGCGGATTCACAGTCAGGTCGACCGCCGCCTCGTACAGCTCGGCGAGCAGCGCCTGCGACAGCGCGTTCACCTTCGGATTGTTGAGCGTGACCACAGCCACGCCATCGTCACGCCGCTCGACCAGCACCAGTTCACCCATCCCCAAACCTTAGTGCCGGGACTCCCGACGAGCATCGGCGTTGAGATGCGGTACTACCGCAGATCAACGCCGATGTTGGGAGTCGTGTCCGACAGGGGGCTCATGCGCCTACGGACTTGAGCATTTCGTCGGCGGCAGCCCAGGGGTCGATGGTGCGGTGGAAGACGGCTTCTTGCAGCTCATTCCAACGGTCGCCGGTGGCCAGCTCGCGCGCACGCTGCTCAAGCCGGCGCGCCACGATCTCTCGCAGCTCCTCGCGCAGGCGGAACTCGCGGCGGCGAGTCAGCTCGCCGTTGGCTTCGATGAAGGCACGGTGCGCCTCCACCGTCGCCCACATCTCCGGCACGCCCCGCTTCTCGGTGGCAACCACGGGGATGATCGGCGGACGCCACGCTTCATGCGGGAGGTCGCTGAGCTCGAGCATCTGCTCTAGGTCGCGGCGGGTGTCTTCCACGCCTTTGCGGTCGGCCTTGTTGATCACGAAGATGTCGGCAATCTCCATCAGGCCGGCCTTGTTGGCCTGCACCGAATCGCCCCAACCCGGGTTCACCACCACAACGGTCGTGTCGGCCTTGCCGGCAATCTCGACTTCGACCTGGCCAACGCCAACCGTCTCCACCAGCGTCCACTTGCGGCCGACCGCGTCGAGCAGACGAACCGCTTCGGGGGTAGCCAGCGACAACCCACCAAGGTGGCCACGTGTAGCCATCGAACGGATGAACACACCAGGGTCGGTGGCGTGGTCTTGCATTCGCACACGGTCGCCCAGAATCGCACCACCGGTGAACGGCGACGACGGGTCGATTGCCAAAACCGCCACCTCCTGCCCGCTCGCGCGCAGATGGCCGATGGCGGCCGATGTCAGCGTGCTCTTACCTGCACCGGGCGCTCCCGTGAGGCCAACCGTGTACCCGCCACCGGAGAGCGGGTAGGAGAGGCGACTGACTTCACGCGCCTCATCGCCCCCACGCTCTACCAGCGAGAGCAACCGAGCCAACGACCCGCGATCACCACCGCAGGCGGCGGTGAAGAGTTCGGAAACCGGCGCCGAACGACGGCTCATAGCTCGTCGGGAACGACGTTGATCACTTCCGTGACGCCATCGATACGGTCGCGCATGATCCGCTCGATGCCGGCTTTCAGCGTTTGGCTGCTGGCCGGGCAGGTGCCGCAGGCGCCGATGAGTGTGACCGTGACAATGCCGGTGCCCTCATCCACGTCTCGCAAAATGATGTCGCCACCGTCGGCCTGCAGGGCCGGACGGATCACTTCGATCGTTTCTTCCACTTGGGTGCGCATGAGGTGCTTTCGCGATGGGCCGAAGGACCATTGAACCAGGACAAACCTTAGGATTGCGACTATGAGAACAGTTCGCACCCTGGTCTGCATTCCCGTGGCCCTGATGTTGCTCGGCGCCTGCGGCGACGATTCCTCCTCTGCAACCGACACCACTGTGGCGGCCGCCACGACCATCGCGGCGCCCGGCTCAACCACCGCTGGCACCATGGCGCCGCAGATTCCGTCCACCGAGTTGCCGCTCAGTGGACCCGTCCAGATCGACGTGGTCGTCGGCGTCGACAGCAGCCCCGACCGCGTCGAGCGCGTCACCGTCGGCTCGGAGATCACGCTCAACATCACCAACCCCAACGTTGCCGACGAGTTTCACGTGCACGGCATCGACATCGAACAGGCCGCCGATGCGGGCCAAATGGCAACGATCAACTTCACGATCGATGCCGCAGGCATCTACGAGGTCGAGAGCCACATCACCGGCGACGTGTTCGTCGTCATCGAAGCAACGTGAGTGCGCTGCTTGCCCACCAGGGCGGGTGGGACGAAATTTTGCTGGTGCTCGGGCCGATTGCCGTCATCATCGGACTACTGAAACTGGCAAAAAATCGCGTGGACCGTAACGCCAAGAACGACAACGCGAAAAGCGGCGACGACCTCTAGCTGGCTGGCACGCGCTCGATGTCAGCACCCAAGGCCGCTAGGCGACCAACGAGGTCGTCGTAGCCGCGGTCCACGTGGTGCACGCCCGTCACAGAGGTTTCGCCCTCGGCGGCAAGGCCAGCAATCACCAACGCAGCACCGGCACGAATGTCTGGGGCCCGCACGGGGGCGCCGCTGAGATGCGGCACGCCACGCACGACGGCGTGGTGGCCGTCGGCACGAATGTCGGCACCCAGGCGCTGTAGCTCCTCGACATAGCGGAACCGACCCGGGTAGAGGTTTTCCGTCACGATGCCGACGCCGTCGGCGACCGACAGCATGGTGACGATGAGCGGCTTGTAGTCGGTAGCAATTCCTGGATACGGCAGCGTGGCCACATCGGCGCTACGTAGCCGGCCGTTGGCCCACACCGCCAGACCGTCACCCACGGAAGTGACCGTCAAACCCATGTCGTGGAAACGGCTGAGCAGCATCTCCATATGGTCGCCGCGGGCACCGCGCAACACCACTTCGCCACCGCTGACGGCAACAGCGGCGAGATAGGTCGCCGCCTGGATACGGTCGGGGACGACCTGGTGATCCGTGGCATGCAGGTCGCCAGGCTCGACGCCTTCGATGACCAGCGTCGACGAGCCGATGCCGGAGATCTGGGCACCCATGCCGACCAGGAAAGAGCACAGGTCGGCAATCTCGGGCTCGCGCGCAGCGTTGTCGATCACGGTACGTCCCTTGGCATGCACTGCTGCCGTCAGGATGTTTTCCGTGGCCCCGACGCTGGGGAACTCGAGCGTGATCTCCGCGCCGTGCAGGCGATCGGCCCTGGCTTCGACTACGCCGTGCTGTAACTCGAAGGTCGC
Organism: Ilumatobacteraceae bacterium; assembly: GCA_031428795.1. Lineage (GTDB taxonomy): Bacteria > Actinomycetota > Acidimicrobiia > Acidimicrobiales > Ilumatobacteraceae > UBA668. Next base: position 5,908 of record JANOYI010000082.1, read on the forward strand.
GCCCATTGCTTCGAGACCCTTGAGGTGCATGTCGATGGGGCGACTGCCAAAGTCGTCGCCGCCCGGAAGCGATAGCGAGACGCGGCCGAAGCGACCGAGCAACGGGCCGAGAACGTTGATGCTGGCCCGGATCCTTTCGACCAGCTCGTACGGCGCGACCGGCGAAATCTCGCCCGTGTTGGTCAGCCGAATCGTGCCGTCGCAGAGCTTCTCACTGCGTACGCCGATGGCGGCCAGCAGCTCGCCCATGATGCTGACATCGGCGATGTCGGGCACGTTGGAGAGCGTGAAATCGCCGTCGGCCAGCAACGTGGCGGCCATCAGCTTCAGCACCGAATTCTTCGCGCCAGGGATCGCGACCTCACCATGGAGGGGCCCCGACCGGCGGATAAGAATTCGTTCTTCGTTCATGGCGTCTTTCAGTATGCCGTAGCGTGGGTCTAGTGCTGCGGCGACTCTTCAATCACCGACCGCGCACGATCACCCAGGTGTGGCCCGCCGGTTCGGCGCAGGCCAGGGCAGCTTACGAGACTCGCAACGACGTCGTTGACGAGCGCCCCAACGACGACGGTTCCTTCGGTCAGGACAGCGGCCCATTTCGCGAGTATCAGCGCAACGTCGTGCCTGCGAGCGACGGCGGAGTCACCGAAACCACGACCTATCGCCTCGCGATCCCCTGGTTCGGATGGTTGTTCTCGCTGCCAATTCGCCGCGCAATTCGGAACCGCCGTCCAGTCGGCAGCGGCAGCCCGTGGTGGGCGCCGCCCGACCGGCTCAACGAGCGCCAGGTGCGCACGCTCGCGCTCCTGGCCGTGGCAGCCAGTTCGGCGGCGTTCGCCAACACGCTCTTCACGCAGACCGCCAACTTCGCTGCCGACAGCTTCGACATCTCCAATACCGGTCAAAGCGTTGGCGGCGCAATCGTGCGACTGGGCGTGGTCATCGCCCTGCCATTCGCCGTCATGGCCGACAGAGTCGGGCGGCGGCGGACAATCGTCCTGCTGGCATGGCTAGCACCAGTGTTTTGCTCCCTTGGTGCACTGGCCCCAAGTTTCGGACTCTTGGTCGTCTCGCAGACCGTCGCACGGCCACTAGGTATCGCGCTCGCCCTCCTTGCCGCCGTCGCTGCAGCGGAGGAGATGCCACGCAACTCCCGCGCCTACGGCGTCAGCGTGCTGGCAATGTCTGCCGGGCTCGGGGCAGCAATCGCTGTCGGTGCACTGAAACTTGCGGACGTAGGCGATGAGGGCTGGCGCTTTGTGTACCTACTCGCCCTCATTTGGCTGCCGATAGCTGTCAGTCTCACCCGGCATCTCACCGAGACCCGACGGTTCGAGATGGCTCATCCGGTAGCGCCACGCCTGAACCGAAGGCGGCTGGCGCTGATTGCGGGCGTCGCTCTTTCGGCGAATCTGTTCGTGGCGCCCGCGTCGTTCTTTCAGAACCGCTACCTGGACGACATCCGCGGTTACAGCGGTGGGGGTATCGCGCTCTTCACCCTTGCCACTGGAACTCCGGCGGCGATTGGACTCATCATCGGGGGTCACCTGGCGGACTCGGTTGGTCGGCGGCGTTTGATCGCCGTGTGCACACCGTTCTCCACCGCCTGCATCGTCGGTGCATTCTTCGTCGGCGGGCCAGCGATGTGGGCGTTGTCGTTCGCTGGTGGATTCACCGCCGCGATGGCCTATCCGGCGTTCGCGGTCTACCGCGCCGAGCTGTTTCCAACCGGCAATCGCGGCACAGCAAATGGTCTGGTGACCGCAACTGCCCTGCTCAGCGGCAGTGTTGGCATTCTCATTGTCGGCTTCTTCCGCGACAAGGGCGCCAGCTTCGGTTCGCTGATCGCAGCAATGGGCGTTGGTCAACTGGTCGCTGCCTACATCGCTGTGCGGCACTATCCCGAGACCGCCCACCTCGAACTCGAACAGCTCAACCCCGGCGACCCGGCACTCACTGGCCTTTGAACGTCACTGGCCTCTGAACGTCACTGGCCTTTCAACGTCACTGGCCTCTGAACGTCACTGGCCTTTGAACGTCAGACCTGAGATCCAGGCGGCGGCGATGGCGGCGATTTTGTCGTCGCAGCCTTTCAGATCGTGGCCTTTGCCGTCCATCCACTCGTGGGTGACGGCGCCAGGAATGGTGGCCGTCCATTCGGTCAGCTCTGCTGGGGTACCGAACGTGTCCTTGGTGCCAGAGATGAACAGGCACGGCACATTGATGCGCGGGAAGTGCTCGACCCGCAACCGGTCGGGCTTACCCGGCGGATGCAACGGATAGCAGATCAACACCAGACCGGCAGCCCGCAGTGGGGTCTCCTCGTCGCCCACAGCGAGCGAGCAGATGCGACCTCCCATCGATCGACCCCCCAACACGAGCGTGTCGCGCTGCGAGGCGAGCAGCGGAGCTGCTTCGTCGCGCACCGACTGCAGCAACACAGGCGGCCGGTCGGGAGCCTTGCGACCCAGCTTGCGATACGAAAAGTCGGCCCGCACGCAGGGCATTGGCGCAACGGCGGCTTCGATGGCCACGAGGCTGGAGTGGGTGCTGGCCGAGCCGGCACCCGGGAAGAGCAGTAGCCGCTTCACTGAGCCAGCAGGATACGACGGGCCTCGCCCAGCCGCTCGATGTCGCTGGCAGCGGTGTCCTCGTCGCCACCGTGATCGGGATGGGCTTCGCGAAGACGGACACGGAAGCGAGCCATTACTTCCTTCTTGGTCACCTTCACGGTGCCCATCGGGAAACCGAGCAGATCGAGCGCCCATACGCGCGGGTCGGCAATTCCGACCAGATCCGTCCGACTGACACCGGTGATGTCGGCGACGAACGAGGGACCGATCGGCCCCCGCCAGCGCATTGCTCGGTGCAACACAGGGGCCACGTTGCGCCGAGCTTCGAAGTTCATACGCTCGAGCGCGTAGATCGCGCCGAGCACCTGCGACAACGGCCGGCCCATCGAGTGCAGGTCGAATTCGACGTGGTCGGCATCGCCGTTGAGTTGGTGCACACTGGCCGCCAGACCGTGACGGTCGATTTGGTAACGATGCTGCAGTCGGGGTTGCACGACGCGGTCACCGCGCGACACCTGGTCGATGAGGCGTCCGACGTCCGGGTGTAGCTCGTCGTCGACATCCGGAAGGTACGCGGCAATGACCGCCGCCAACAGCACGCCACCCAGGCCAGGGGCAGGGTCGGTGGGGAGCACGAGATGACCAAGGGCAACACGCCGAGTCGGCGTCACCGGCCGTGTATGCCAAAGCTGCAGCTCAGCAAGCAGCATGTCGTCGTGCCCTACCAGCGCTCAGATGTACGGGCGCAGCAGCTCGTGGAGCTCGCTGGCGACGGCCACAGTTTCGTCGTGGTCGGGTTCATCAGCATCGGCCAGTGCGTCGGCCAGTTCGTCAGCGAGCTCACATGTGCGCTGCCACAACCGGATGTCCACGCCGTACGGCGGGCGGGCGGGATCGGCGACTGCGATGGCAGCAACAAGCTGTTCCAGTCCATCAGCGTCCAACGGGTTCTTCTGAAGGCGTGCGCCGGCGAGGAAGAACGTGGTCAGCGTTTCGAACGGCAAGCGCTCGCCCTCGTCGTCGATGTCGGTATCGATGTCGATGTCGTCCTCATGGGCGGTGAACTCGCCCTGCTCGATCATGTCCATCAACGACTCGACCAGCGCCTCATTGGCGGTCGGCACGACCAGCAGGTCGTCCTCCCAGCGGTACGGGACCGACTGGCGGGTGAACGCACGAGTGATCGACTGCCGATCACCCTCGGGCCAATCCGCAAGGTCGTACTCGGTGGTGGCTTCACCCTCGGGGATATCGAGCGGCACAGCGCGAGTGGCAGTGTCGTCGCCGTTCTCGTCAGCGTCATCAAAGTCGATGCCCTCACCGTCGGGATCGCCGTCGTACACCACGCCCACCCGGGCCTCGACTCGGGTGATTGCCGAGTCAGCGACGGCTTCATGCGACTCGGGGACCACTAGTTCGGTTCCGTCCCACGTGTGTGGAATCTCAGCCTCGGCAAGCTCGGCCGCCAGCTCAGCCTGCTGGTCGAATGTCCAGCTGGCGAGGTCGTACAGCACGCGTGTTGCGTCGGGATCGTTGGGATTCCACTCGTCACTCACGGTGAAGACGCTACCGGCACACAGCGCGCGAGGAAGTCTTCAGCTCGCCGATACTCGTCGAGCTGATTCGCTGCCTGGCGAAACCCATGACCCTCATCTGGGTACACATGCAACTGTGCGTCGCCGCCAGCGGTACGCACTCGCTGCGCGAACACCCGACTCTGACGCACCGACACAACGGCATCCATCTCGCCGTGCAGGATCAGGATGGGCGTCTCCGCAAACTGATCCGCGTGGTAGGCCGGTGAACGTTCGCGGTACAGCTCTAACGACTCGGGCAGCGGGCCGACCAGGCTGTCGGTGTAATGCCGTTCGAACCGGTGACTGTGCTCAGCCAGCTCGATGAGGTCGCTCACTGGGTACAGCAATACGCCGGCGGCAAAACGTTCAGGGTCGGCGGCCATCGCGCCAAGGGCCGTGAACCCGCCGGCAGAGCTTCCGAACACCACCATGCGCCCAGGCGCAGTCCACCCGGCAGCGGCAGCGAATTCGGCGGTCGCCAAGGTGTCGGCCACATCCAGCTCGCCCCAGCGACCGCGCAGCGCCTGCTGATACGAGCGGCCATGACCGGTCGAGCCGCGGTGGTCCGGAACCAGGATCGACCAGCCGCGCGACAACCAGAACGAGATGCGGGGCATGAACGTGACCATCCACTGATCGGTCGGGCCACCGTGCAGCCACACAATCAATCGGCCATCGGATTGCACACTGCGGTACAGACGAGCATGCAGCACGCCGTCGCTGACCGGCACTTCCACCAATTCTGGCTCGACCAGTTCATCGGACGACCACGCGGATGCAGCGCCGATTGCGATCGTCGCACGCGACCACGTGTTGGCGTCGTACACGACGACCTGAGTGGGCGTGCGCGCGCCGGTGCGAATGGCCGCCAGGCGACCGCCCTGCCACGAGAGCTGCCCGTGCACACCGCGCGCCACCTCGGTGACGTGACCAGTTGCGACCTTGATGATGCACAGCCGTCCGAAACCAGCTTCGTTTCGCGCGATCGCCACGAACCGTCCGTCGGGCGACCAATCGTACGACCGCTGACCTGGCCCCCAGCTGGGTCCGGCGTGCTCGTATGGCTCCTCGACCAACGGCGCGGCACCAACCCACACGTTCAGCCACCCACGGTCGTCGCGGACTGCGATTGGCTGACCACTTGGCAGCACCCGTGGCTGTTGCACACACGAAATGGTCGGCGCATCGTTGGCCGCCGGAGCTCCGCCCTGGGCGAGATCGCCGTACTGGATACGACTCACATCCCACGCCATGTTGGGCTCATTCCACGCCATCCAGCGCACGATGCCAAGGGAGTCGACGAACGAGTCCATGCAGAAATCGGCGCTGCCATCGTCCAGCCGCCGCGCCTTCCCCGTCGAGGTGTCGACGCTATGCACTTCAGCAAGGTCGAGGACGAACACGACGTAGCGCCCGTCGTTCGATACGCATGGGCCGCTCGCCGATCGCTCGGGACCGTGATCGGTCAGCGGGACCGCTGCGCCTGCCCCGATCGGCTGCTGCCACAGGTTGCCGTCGGCGCCGACGTAGATCACGGCAAGACCATCAGCCGAAAACGTCCATGCCCCGCCGCCCATGCCGCGTCCGGGTCGTAACGCTGGCAACAGTGCGAGCTCTTCGTC
>JANOYI010000083.1:0-23843 GCA_031428795.1 Ilumatobacteraceae bacterium
CGCTCTTCCAGCGCACGCTGGCGCTTGGGCGCATCGGCCAGCTTTCGGCGCAGCTGCTCGATCTCGCCCTCGAGGACGATCACTTGTGAATGCAGCACCGACATGGACTCGTTGGTGTCACCCTCGGTCATGTTCAGGAACCTAACACCGGCAGGGTTCGCGTGGGAGGCGCAGCGCATTGCACGCCAGTTCGCCAGACCGCTTCGATTGTGACGCGCGCTGCATCCACGAAACGCCTTCCAGCGCACTGCTCCATGTATGCTCACCACGTCTGACCCTCGGAAATAGGAGACACAACGACATGAAGGTCTGGATCGACCAGGATTTGTGCACCGGCGATGGCCTGTGCGAAGAGATCGCCCCCGACGTTTTCACCCTCCTCGACGATGGTCTCGCCTACGTCAAGGAAGGCGACAAGATCTATGCCACCGCCAAGGGTTTGCCGCAGGGCGCCGACGGCATGGCTGGCTTCCCAGATAGCCGCCTCGACGCGGTCATCGAGAGCGCCGAGGAATGCCCCGGCGAGTGCATCTTCATCGAGCCCTAGTTCCGACAGGTTCGTTTTTTCCAAGGAAGGCGGCCGCGAGGCCGCCTTCTTCGCGTCTCAGCCGATGAAGCGTCCGACCGTCAGGAAGCCGGTGTGTGCAACCATGCGGTGGTCGGGGCGGACCGCCTGGCCCTCGATGTGCCAACCGCGATGCAGAACTTCCAACGTGCGAGTGCCGCTCCACTCTCGAGTGGCCATCACCTCGCGGGTCTGTGCGGCCTGCGTGATCGAGGGGGTGTACGCAATCAGAATTCCGCCTGGCCGTAGCGCGTGTACCGCGTGCGGCACTACCTTCCACGGCTCGGGCAGGTCGAGGACAACTCGATCGACGTCGCGCTCGTCGATGCCGTCGTAGCAGTCGCGCAGGTGCAGGTCATAGCGACCGAGCGCTTCCTCACCGAGAAATGAGCGCACGTTGGTGCGGGCCCGGTTGAGGAAGTCCTCGCGCAGCTCGTAGCCGACGATCTCAGCGCCATAGCGAAGCATCGTCATGCTGAGGGCACCGGAGCCCACACCGCTCTCCAGCACGCGGACACCGGGCCCGATGTCGGCCAACATGCAGATGGGCCCGAGGTCCTTCGGGTAGATGACCTGCGCGCCGCGCGGCATCTCCAGCACGAAGTCCTCCAGCGTGGGGCGCAGCGCGGTGTATACGGCGCCCTTGGTGCTCTTCAGCACCACACCTTCGGGCTTTCCGACGAACTCGGCATGCGGGATGAGCCCAGTATGCGTGTGGAACTCTGCACCGTCCGCAAGCGTGATCAGGTAGCGCCGCTGCTTGTTGTCCAGCAGCAACACCTTGTCGCCGTAGTCGAGTGGTCGGTTCATCGTCGTCCTCTTCCTTTTCCGAGTACCAGTTCCACCGGCACCGGTTCGTGTGCACGCGCCTTGTCTGCCACGCGGCAGAAGGCGCACAGATCGCCCGTCGTCGGCGCCCCGCACGAGACGCAGCTGAGCAGCGAGTCAGTGGCGGCAGCCGTGCCACCCGCGAGCAGCGGGGACATGTTGTCGAGGAAGTTCAGGTAGAACGCGGCTTTGCTGCCGGGCGATTGCTGTTCGATTGCGTTGAGCGCTTCCTTGTACGCAATGTGCTTGTTGCCAAGTGCCATCGGGCATTCGTCGACCAGATAATCAATGCCGCGCACGATGCACCAAGCAGCCATCTCGCGCTCGGTGAGGCGAATGAGTGGCTTGACCTTCTTCGGAAAGCCGTTGCGGGCCGGCAGAACCGGCGACTGACGGGCCAGGTACTCCACGTCCCAACGCAACGTGTTGCCGAAGAGCACCGCCGCTTCGTCGTCCATGTTGTGGCCGGTGACCAGCACGGTGTAGCCGCCATCGAGGGCCGCCTTGTCGAACAGGTGACGCTTGCTGATTCCGCAGGCGCTGCAGGGCACGCGCTTGCTGGCCTTCGCAGCTGTGGGCACGTCGTAGCCGTAGTCGTTGCGCAGCGAAATTTCGATGAGCTTGAGGTTGCGCTCGACAGCAAATGCGCGGGCGTACTCGGCGGACGTCTCGCTGTAGTCACCAATGCCGAGACCGATGTAGAGGCCGTCGGCCTGATAACCCAGATCGAGCAGGATGTCCCACACCGCCAAGCTGTCCTTGCCGCCCGACACGGCAACCAGGATGCGATCGTCCTTCGAGACCATGTCGAACTTCTCGATGGCCTTCACCACCTGGCGGCGGCACAGCTCGAGGAAGTGATCGGCGCAGAAGTGGGCGTTGTGGCGGGGCAAGTCGATGATGGCAGGCTCTTTGCAGACGCGGCACTTCGACCCGACTGCCACCATCAGGCGCCACCGGAGATCACAGGTCGGATCTCCACCACATCGTCACCGGTGAGGTCGGCATCGCCGGGCACCAGCGTGCCGTTACGAATGACGAGGTGCGACTCGCGCGGTAGTTGCAGTTCGGCAAGCAGCGCATTGACACTGCGCTTGCCCTCGATGACCAGTTCACGACGCGGATTGCGCAACAGCACCTTCATGCGCACCATTGTGCCGGGGCACGGCCTACTTGGCGCGCTTGATGGCCTTGCGCTGCTTGCGGGTGGGCGGTGCGATGGATTCCAGGCGAACGAACTGACCCGCCGTCAGCTTCTCGACAGCGATGACTTCTTCGTGCTTACCGAGGTACTTGCGGGCCAACCGTGGTCCCCACAGCACGACACCGACTGCCATCCAACCGCGGCTACCCCCGAGGAGCCCTTTGTACAGGGCGCTGCGACGAAGAAGTGCGGTTGGCGACAGCAGCGTTGAGCGACGCCGAGCCACGCTGGCTACACCCGCCGAATTTCGACGAACGTGGTTTTCTTCTTGCCCGAGCGCTTGCCCAACAGGAAGAAGATGATGAGCAGCACGATTCCGCCGGTGGTAGCTACTGTCATCAGCGTTTGCTTCTTGTCGTTGAGCTTGCCCTGCAGGCCGCTCTGCGTTTCGCGAAACTTGGACTCGAGGTCGGCGCGGGTGATGCGTTGCTGAGCCATGGTCAGCGCTTCTCCTTGGTCAGGGGTGCTTTGTTGATACGCCGCACGGCGAGGCCGAGCACTAGGCCGGCGAAGGCGAGGCCACAGAGATAGGGCAGCAAGTTCATCCAGCGACCTTCAAACGTGGCGGGCCACTCGGTTTGCACCATTCGCAGCAGGCCCAGCACCAGAAACGCAGTACCGAGGCCGATGCAGACGGCGCCGATGAGCCCGGAGAGAATCCAACGGCCGGTGTTCCCCAGCGGTTCGCGCAACTCTTGGCGGGCGTAATCCTGCAGGAGTTGGGTGGTCTGGGCGAACTGCCCCTGAGGAGAGCTCTTTTTGGTGTCGCGGGCTGTCTCGGGCACGCCATATGTGTAGCACGCGAGCAGCCCATTCCCCCACCGACCGGCGAAGTTTGCTGTGTCGTGGGCTTGTCGTGGGCTTGTCGTGGGATTGAGGTCAGGGATTCTGCAGCCGGAACGTGTTGATGGCTTCTACGCCCACCAAAAGCTCGTCGAGCGCCTTCATCCGCGCCAGCGGCCCGTCGACACACAACAGGTCGTACGCGTCCGCGGAGCCGATCGGGGCGAGATCGATGAGTTGATAGCTGGCGGTCAGAAGGTCGACAGCGAGTTCGGTGCCGGGCTCGTTGCCCTCGTCGCCCAGCTCGAGAGCCAGCGCTGCGGCGCGGCGCGCCCGCGCCGTCACGGCACGCAGCATCTCTTCGCTGTCCTGGTCGGTGTCGTCGACATCAGGCACGTCGTCAACATCGGCAAGCGGGTACGGGTCGTCGGGCAGCCATGCGTTGACTCGCAGTCGCCGCACCCCGATCGCTATCACGGCGTACCGGCCATCCTCGAGCTCGGCGACTTGCACCATGCGGGCGACCGTACCGACAGCTCGGCGAACGTCGCCACCGCCGACCTCGTGCCCACGATCGATCAGCACGACACCAAACTCGTGGCCCTCGGCGGCGACACAGTCCTTCACCAGCGCTTGATAGCGGGGTTCGAAGACATGCAGCTGCAGCACCCCCCCGGGTACCAGCACATTGCCCAGTGGAAACATCGGGAGCACGGCCATCGCTCGAACAGTACCGCCACTGTGCTGCAACCTCAGGCGTCGTGCCACGAGGTTTTGAACCCATGCTCTTGAAGAGATGGGGGCTGTTCGCTGCCCGGGTCCGGCGCCCACCATCGGCGCTGAGATGCGGTACTACCGCAGATGAACGCCGATGTTCCGAGCCCATCCGAGCATCGGCGCTGAGATGCGGTACTACCGCAGATGAACGCCGATGTTCGATTGGAGCCAAGTAGAACCCGGGGCAGCGAACCGTCCCCGCCCCTTCAAGAGCATGGGTTCAAGAACTGGCTGAAAGGAGACCGGAAGTGGTCAGCGAGGTGCCAGGACTTCAGGGCTGGCACCGCTGGGATAGGCAGCGAGGATCGATGCCAACAACTCCCACGTCGGACGGTACTCGGTCTTGTTGGTGATGGCCTCGCCGTTCAACAGCAGGGCAAACTCGATGGCCCCGCCGCCAGCCAGCGGCACATACCCAGCGAGCGCTTTGGAGCCCAGCTTGTTCTCGACCCCGTCGGTGTTGTCCAGCGTGCCGGTCTTGGCACGCAAGACACCCGAGAGCGGCTCGCCCTCCTGGAATGCATCGAACAGTGTGCCGCCCTCCGCGCCGCCGAGTGGCAGCCCTTGGCCGACAGCGTCATCCACCGATCCGTGCTGCAGGACCGCCAACAACGCCTGGCATGTCAATCGATTCTCATCCGACAAGCCCGATCCATCGACGAGCGTGACACCGTCGAGCGGAATCCCCCACTCCTGCAACGTGCTCATCACCTTCGACAAGCCAAGGACGGTGGTGCCCTCGCCGCCCGATGCAAGGCCAATCTCCTTCAGCACCAGTTCCGCTGTGTTGTTGTCACTGGTTGTCAGCATCTCCTCCAGCACGGCGGGCAACGGCTGCGAGTCGATCTTCGCGACCACTGGTGAGCCGTCAGCCACGCCCTCCTTCGGGGGTCCGCCGACAGTGACACCGCGCGCTTGCAGCAATTGGGTCAGCACCGTTGCGGCCCCGACGACCGGATCGTTGGACGACAGATCGGCCGCCTCGCGCGAATCATTGACAAGCAGCGCCGACAACGGCCCACCCTCGCTGAACCGCAGCGCCGGTGCCCATGTGGGCAGGTACCATTCGTCGTCGTATCGAGCTGCGTCGCCGACGATCGAGCCGGTCACAGCCGTCACGCCAGCCGCCTTCACCGCGTCGGCGAATTCCTCCATGGACGTGACGTTGATCGGCGGAAATTTCTGGTTCGGGCCGTCCCACCATTCGTTGCTGAGTAATGGGTCGCCGCCACCGATGAGGAACAGGTCGCCCGTGACGATTCCACCGGTGCCGACCACGCCATTGACCGTCGTGGTGTACACGAACTCCTCGCCGAGCACTTCCAGGGCGACCGCTGCCGTGATCAGCTTGACATTGCTCGCGGGTCGAAGAGGTGTGGTCTCGTTGACCGCCGCGACCGGCTCGCCATCGATCGAGATGGCGAAGCAGGAGTTGCTGTCAATCGAGTCCAGCAGGGGCTGCAACTCGCTCTGAAAGGTGACCGAGTTGCTCTCGCGGGACAGCACGGCCGGCGCCCGCCGAACCGACAGCAACGGGGTGTCGATTGTCGTTGGAGTCGACGTCACAGGAATGGAGCCGCCAACCGCCACCGATACCTCGTCGGGGGCCCTGCCATCAGCGAAGCGCCAGCACCCGCCGAACAGCAGCGTCGGGACGAGGGCAACGACGATCAACCCCGGATATGGGTTGCGACGTCGTGAGGCCATGTCAGCGGGGCAGCCCGTTGCCCAGCCCGCGCGACTCGCGGAACTGGGCGTACTGCCAGAGATGACCGAGCGCGGTGACAGCCCGGTTGCCGCTGGCGTAACAGAGGCGGCCCGTTGCACGAACGGCTCGCGGGCCAGCGTTGTCTGGGTCGGCGACCGCCAACTCGGTCGCAGTGAGAATCGGCTTGTCGTAACGCACCGACAGCTCGTGAGCAGCCTCGGCAAAGCGCTCGTCCTGCCGCTCGTGGTACGCAACGATTCGCTCCAGCCCGTTGTCGGGATAGAACTTGCCTTCCTTCATCAGCCGGGCCTGGTTGCTCTGAATTCCAACTCCGAGGTAGATGACAGCGTGCACCTCGGGGTGCGCTGCGATCATCTCCATCACTTCCGGAATCGTGTCGCGCACTTCACCGCCGGCGCAGTCGACCGGGTTGTTGCGACTCCATCGCGGCGGCAGTTTCGTATCGATCTGTGCCTGTAGATCCGCTGGCAGCTCCATCAGAGTCAGTCGACCATCGCGCACGATCGCGTCGCTGGTGACCACACCCCAACCGCCAGCGGTGGTGAGCACGATGATGTTCGGTCCCTTCGGGAGTGGCTGGGTCGCAAACGTGGCGGCGGCTTCGAATGCTTCCTCGACCGTCACGGCTCGGGTGACACCCGCCTGGCGGCACGCACCGTCGAAGACCTTGTCGTCGGCCGCGAGCGCACCGGTGTGGCTGGCCGCTGCTCGCGCGCCGCCTTCCGTTGCTCCGCCCTTGACGACGACGAGTGGCTTGCGCGCTGCGACCGACGCGAAACGCTCCAGCAGGCTGCGCCCGTCGACAATCCCCTCCACATAGGCCAGCGACACCGATGTGGCCTCGTCGTCGGCGTACCAGTCCAGGTAGTCCGCAGGTGTGACCGCCGCTGCGTTGCCGGCCGATACGGCACGGCTGATTCCCACACCCGTCTGCCGCGAGTAGTTGAGGAAGCTGCTGACGAAGTTGCCGCTCTGGCTCGCAACACCGATGCGGCCGGCAGGCGGGAAGGGGGCGACGATTTGGGCGCAGAGGTTTGCTGGTGTACTGACCACACCCTGCCCGTTGGGACCGGCCAGCAGGATGCCCAACTCGTCGGCGAGCGCCACCAGCTCGGCTTCCGCGATGCGCCCTTCATCGCCAGCCTCGCCGTATCCAGCGCTCGTCAGGAATGCAGCCTTGATGCCCTTGGCGGCGCACGCACGCAGCATCGCCGGGTTGGCACTGGCCGGGGTACAGACGAACACCAGGTCAATCTGGCCCTCGGGTAGCTCGGCAATATCTGCGACGGTACGAATGCCCAACACTTCTTCGCCCTGCAGGTTGGTGCCGTACACACCGCCCTCGTAGCCACTGGCCAGAATGTTGTGCAGGCTGACGAAGCCGAACTTGCCCGGGTGCGTCGAAGCACCCGTCACCAGCACACCTTTGGGGTTGAACAGAGCACGGAACTGCTCGTCGGTTGGCCGCGGACGACGCGTGGCGTTGGAAGTGTCGGGCTCACTCAACTCGACCAGCGCGTCAACCGCTACCGGGGCACCATCGGCGCGAACGATGAGCGGGTTGACATCGACGCTGGCGACATCCGGCCGCGCGACGGCCAACGCCGAAAGTCCCATCAACACAGCGGCGAGTGCCGCTCGATCGACTGCAGCTTCACCACGGAACTCGCCGAGCAACTTCTGCGTCGCCAGACCAGCGATCATCTCCTCGGCGTCGTGAGCGCTCAATGGCACTGGCCGAAAGACGACATCTGCAACTGCTTCGGCAAGCACCCCGCCAACACCCAGCATCACGTTGCCGCCGAACTGAGGATCGCGAACCACGCCTGCGATCAACTCGCGATTGCCGCTGATCATCGACGCAACAAGCAGCGTGACATCACCGTCGTCCGCCGTGGCCTTGCCCAACAATTCGGCGGCGGCGGACTGCGCCGCGGCGGCGTCGCCAAGGCGCAGCTTGACCAGTCCGCGCTCGGTCTTGTGGGCAATTGCATTGCCGCACAACTTGATGACGACCGGAAAGCCGAGCTCCGCAGCTGCTGTTGCCGCGGCCGCCGGGTCGTGGACTTCTCGCTCGTCCGCCATCGGCACCCCGAACTCGCGCAACAGTGCTTTCGAAGCTGCTTCTGACAGGGTTGTTCCGTTGCGAGTCATCGGCCCCAACGTAGCGAACGGGCGCTCAGATTGCGGCGACGTGGGCGTGCAGCAGCGCCGCAATCTCGGCGGGCAGCTCGGTGATCATCAGATGACCGGCGGGAAGGACCTCCAGCCGTGACCCTGCAATCGCAGCTGCGAGCGCAAGCGAATGGGAGACGTCGACCCAACGGTCTTCGGCGCCACCGATGATCAGCGTCGGAGCAGTGATGTGACTGACCAGCGAGGCGATGTCGACGATGAGGTCGAGATCGAGGTGTGCTTCCGAGCCCTCGGCAACGGTTGCGGCACCCATGCTGATGGCCATCTCCAGAATCGGCTCCATCATCACGTGAGCACCGGCCGTGAGACCATCTGCCATCGCATAGCGCATGAACAGCTCCGTGTCGGCGGCGATGAGCCGTTTCCACAGCTCGAAGGTGCACCGCTGACGCGCATCGGTAGTGATCCAGCCCGCCAGCAGGGTCGCGCTCGCCACGGCATCTGGGTGGATTCCCGCGAGGCCCGCGGCGACTACCGCCCCAAGCGAATAGCCGGCGACGTGATACCGCTCATGACCCAGATGCTGCATCACCGTGTGCGCCTGATGTGCGAGGACTTGGACACTGAGCGGTTCGGTCGGCATGGCCGACTCGCCTGAGCCAGGGAACTCGACCATCACGCACTCGTATGCGGCGTCGGCTGGGAACGCCCCGCAGACTCCGTCGAACGCTGTGCGGTTCATTGTGGTGCCATGCAGCAAGAGCAGCGGCGTGCCCGAGCCCTCGACCGCGTATCCAATGAGTTGTCCGTCGATGTCGAGTGTGGCCATGTGGCGCAACGTACTCGCAGCGGGCAGCTATCTACGGCTTGAGCGCAGCGGCAAAGAACTCGGTGATGTGGGCCCTTCGGCGCAGCATCTCTTCCTTTGAAAACGCATCGCCGTCCAGCAGCCCGCCGAGGAACGGTGCATCGCTGAAATAGCTGAGCAGCGCGCCATAACCGGTGATGAGGAGGTGCTGGGGATCTTGCCGGCGAAAGACGCCGGCATCCATTTCTCGCTCGAAGAAAACTACGGCACGATCGAACATCGGTCGCAAGACCGCTGCCAGGTCGATGCCGAGATGCGCTCCACTGTCGAGTGCCTCGCGGCGCATCAGCCGCACGTAGTCGGGGTTGTCGGCGAACAGATCGAACCCGGCCTCGATGACCAACTCCATCTTGCGCTCGCCGGTTTCCGGAGCGCCGATCGCCGAGGCGAGTCGGTCGATCCAGTCACTCAGGAGCTGCTCGAACACCTCGCCGTACAGCGCTTCCTTCGACGAAAAGTGGTGCAACAAGCTGGGTCGCCGGATACCGACACCTGCGGCGATGTCGTTGAGGGATGTTCCGTCGTAACCGTTCTCGGCGAAGCAGCGGCGCGCTTCGGAAAGAATCAGCTCACGGGTCGAAAGCACCGAGTCCCCGTGATCAGCCATGTGCTCAGCCTATGAGACTCCACACCTGAGACGGCACGACCTTATGATCGCCGTTATGCCATCAGTCGACGCCGCGCAGGTCCTGACGACCGCAGGTTGGGTCGGCCCGGCGACGTTGCACCACGACAACGGCGTGATCAACGGGATCAAGGAAGTCGCTTCGGTCGCTACGGATAGGGTGCTGGTACCGGGGTTCGTCGACCTACAGGTGAACGGCATCGACGACATCAACGTGTCGGCGGCTGACGGCGCCGACTGGGATCGCTTGGATCAGCTGCTGCTCGCGCAGGGTGTGACCACGTGGTGCCCGACCCTGGTGACGATGCCGTTGGACAGCTTCGAGCGACCGCTGGCACGTATTGCTGCGGCGATGCAGCGCCCCCAAGCGGGTCGTCCGACGATCGCAGGTGCCCACCTCGAGGGCCCGTTCCTCGGTGGCGCCGCGGGCGCGCACCCGAAGAATCAGATCATTCCGATTGATCTGGACTGGTTGCGGGCTCTGCCGCCCCACATCGCACTCGTCACACTGGGCGCCGAGCAGGAGCTGGCGCCGGAAGCGACGGCGATGCTTGCGGCCCGTGGTTGTCTTGTGTCCATCGGCCACACGTTGGCCGACGAGCAGCAATTTGACGCGACAGTTGCGGCTGGCGCCCGCCTCACGACCCATCTGTTCAATGGCATGTCCGGCGTGCACC
Organism: Ilumatobacteraceae bacterium; assembly: GCA_031428795.1. Lineage (GTDB taxonomy): Bacteria > Actinomycetota > Acidimicrobiia > Acidimicrobiales > Ilumatobacteraceae > UBA668. The sequence goes on from JANOYI010000083.1 coordinate 10,193, forward strand.
ACCGCTCCCCCGGTGTTGCCGTGTGGGCGATGACCAACCCGGATGTGTACGCATCGATCATCGCCGATGGCGTACATGTCCACCCGAGGGTGATCCGCCTCGCATTTGCGGCCCTCGGTGCCGATCGAGCCGTGCTGGTCACCGACGCGGTCGCTTGGCGCAGCGGTCGCGTCGGCGAAATCGGCATGGAGTTCCGCGACGGTGCTCCTCGCCTTCCAGACGGCACGCTCGCCGGCAGCGCCGTCACCATGGATGCAGCGATACGGGTGTGTGTTGCGGCAGGCGTCGACCTGTCCGCCGCAGTGACCGCAGCCAGCACCAACCCCGCCCGCCTCCTTGGTCTCCATGACCGCGGCGCCCTGGAAGTTGGCAAGCGAGCCGACCTCGTAGCGCTCACCCCAAGGAACGAAATCGAACAAGTCTGGCTAGCCGGCGAGCCCGTCTAACCAGCCGGTACATTGCCCGGATGCAGATCGTGTCCGCACTTTTCGTCGAGAACTTCGAACTCCGACAGGCGCCTGGGCCGTCGACCCGAATCGACATCACCGGTGCGATGTTCTCGATGGCTGCGCCCTCACCCGCTCCGCTGACCATCTCGCCGCATCTGGTTGCGCTGATCTTCTGCCCTCCTGGCGAGTCGGGCAACGGCGTGTTCGAAGTCATCTTCCGCAAGGGCATCGAGGAGGACGCCGAGCAACTGGCCCGCAACGTCAGCCCGTTCACTGTCGAAGCCGGCAAGTTCACCTACCGGCTGGTGAAGGGCGAGCTCGAGTTCGAGGAGTACGGCCAGATCATCGCCCACTGCCGCGTCGGCCACGGGCCATGGCATCTGGTGCCGTTCACGCTGCTGCCGCCCGTCTGAGGGCTGGTCTCAGCCGTGGTCCGCGCGGGTACAGTCCATCCCGTGCCAGACAGCCTTACGCCAGATCTCGACCAACAAGCCATCAATCTGATTCGTGGCATGGCCATGGACGCCCCACTGGCCGCCAAAAGTGGCCACCAGGGCACAGCGATGGCCCTCGCGCCCCTGGCCCATGTGCTCTACAGCCGAGTGATGCGCCACGACCCCGCCAGCCCGCACTGGTCTGACCGCGACCGGTTCATCCTCTCGAATGGTCACGCGTCCATCTTGCAGTACTCGATGCTGTTCCTTTCCGGGTACGGACTGTCACTGGACGACCTCAAGCAGTTCCGCCAGTGGGACTCGGCCACTCCTGGCCACCCTGAGGCCGGGCACACGGCTGGCGTGGAAGTCACCACCGGCCCCTTGGGCCAAGGTTTCGCCAACGCTGTCGGCATGGCGCTGGCCGAGCGCCACCTGCGCGGCACCTTCGGCGACGATGTCGTCAGCCATCACACGTACGTGCTCGCTGGCGACGGTTGCTTCATGGAAGGCGTCAGTCACGAGGCTGCCTCGATTGCCGGCCACCAGCGCCTCGGCAACCTGATCTGCGTCTACGACGACAACCACATCACCATCGATGGCGACACCGCGCTGGCGTACAGCGACGATGTTGCCGGGCGTTTCGAAGCGTACGGGTGGCATGTCGAGCATCTGGGCGAGATTGCCGACCACTGCGATGCGTTGGAGGCCGCACTTCTGCGGGCGAAGGAAGTGACCGACCGGCCGAGCTTGCTCATTCTGCGCAGCCATATCGGTGCTCCGAGCCCCGATTTCACCGACAAGCACGAGGCCCACGGCAACCCGTTCGGCGCCGAGCACGTCACCCGCACCAAGGCCGTCATGGGTATCCCCGACGAGCCGTTCTGGGCGCCGGCTGACGTCGTTGATGCGTATCGGGCGCACGCCGCCGCTCGCGGTGATGCGGCTCGCGATGAGTGGCAACAGCGGTTCGACGCCAGTTCCGTCGACCACGCCGTCTGGGACGCAATGTGGGGTGCAACTGGCCTCGCTGGCTGGGAAACTGCGCTGCCCGTGTTCGAGCAGGGCGAGAAGATTGCGACCCGCGTGGCCATCGAGAAGGCGTTCAACGCCTCGCTCGAAGGAGTTCCCGGCCTGATCGCTGGCGCAGCCGACCTCACCGGCAACACCGGCACAAAACTGGCAGGCCAAAGTGCGGCCACACCGGAGAACCCGGCCGGCCGCCAGATGTACTACGGCGTGCGCGAGCACGCGATGGGCTCCACCATGGTCGGCATGGCCCTGCACGGCGGCGTGTTGCCCGCCGGCGGCACGTTCTTCGTGTTTCTCGACTACATGCGCCCGCCGGTCCGCCTCGCTGCACTCAGTAGCGCCAAGGTCGTCTTCGTGTTCACTCACGACTCCGTCGGTGTCGGCGAAGATGGGCCCACCCACCAGCCCGTCGAGCACGTGGCCACACTGCGCGCCATCCCCGATCTGCACGTCATTCGCCCGGCCGACGCCAACGAGACCGTTGCCGCCTGGCGCGACGCCGTTGCACACGACGGTCCGACAGCGCTGGTGCTTTCCCGCCAGAACCTGACGGTGGTCACCGACGGTTCGGCCGTCGCCACCGGCGCAGGCGTAGTACGCGACAGCGACGCACCGCAGGTGGTCCTAGTTGCCACCGGCAGCGAAGTCAGTCTCTGCGTCGAGGCATTTGATGCGCTCGGCGCCGCTGGCGTATCGGCTCGCGTTGTCAGCCTGCCCTCATGGGACCGCTTTGAGGCCCAGTCGGCCGCGTTCCGCAACTCGGTACTGCCCAAGGGTGTCCCCGTGTTGTCGGTCGAGGCGGGCGTCACCTTCGGGTGGGCTCGCTGGGCTGACGACAGCATCGGCATCGACCGCTTCGGCGCCAGTGCGCCAGGCGCCGTGGTGCTCGACAAACTCGGAATCAACGTCGCCAACGTCGTGGCTCGCGCCACCACCTTGACCCAAACGAAGGGATGACCCACATGGATCGTCTGAAGGACCTCTACTCGTCGCACGGCCAGAGCCCCTGGCTGGACAATCTGAAGCGCAGCTATCTCACTAACGGCACCCTGCGCGACCTGGTCGCCGGCGGCGTACGCGGCCTGACCAGTAACCCGACCATCTTCCAGAAGGCAATTCAAGGCTCGGCCGACTACGACGAGCAGCAGACGGCACTCGTTGCGTCCGGTGCATCGGTGATCGATCAGTACTGGGCGATGGTCTTGGCAGATATCAACGGTGCCCTCGACGAATTCACCGCGTTGTACGCCGAGAGCGACGGAGGCGACGGTTTCGTCAGCGTCGAGGTCGCACCGGGACTGGCGCATGACAGCGCTGGCACCGAGGCAGCCGCCCGCGAGCTGCATCTGGCGATCGCCCGGCCGAACCTGATGGTCAAGATCCCCGGTACATCCGAGGGTTTGCCCGCCTTTCGCCAGATGATCGCTGAGGGCCGCAGCATCAACGTCACCCTCATCTTCAGCCTCGACCGCTACCAGAGCGTGATGGATGCGTACGTCGACGGCCTCGAGGAATACGCCAGTACCCAAGGCGCTGATCTCGCACACGTGGCAAGCGTCGCCAGCTTCTTCATCAGCCGCGTCGACAGCGAAGTCGACGCTCGGCTGACTGCAATTGGAACGCCTGAGGCGCTTGCGCTCATCGGAAAGGCCGCTATCGCGCAGGCAAAGCTGGCCTACCAAGCGTTTCTCCGCACGTTCAGCGGTGCCCGCTGGGAAGCGCTGGCCGCTGCTGGCGCTGTTGTTCAGCGACCGCTGTGGGCAAGCACCTCCACGAAGAACCCGTCGTTCCCCGACACTCTCTACGTGGATCAGTTGATTGGCCCCGACACCGTGAACACGTTGCCCGACGCCACCATCGAGGCATTCGACGACCACGGCACCGCCGCCCGCACTATCGATGAGGATGTCGCACAGGCGGAGCTGACGTGGCGTCAGCTGGCCGAAGTTGGCGTCGATATGAACGACGTGGCCGAGAAGCTTGAGCGCGACGGTGTTGCCAGCTTCCAGAAGAGCTTCGATGATCTGCTGGAAGTGCTCGCGACCAAAGCCGACGAGCTCTCAGAGTAACTACTCTCTCAGTAACGACGCCTTCCACGCTCAAGAGCTGGTTGTCAATTCCTGCGTAGAGTGCAAGCCGTGACAGTCCCCCATCCGGCAGATGCCTTGTTCGCCGAGTTGATTGCGTCAGTACCCGCCGGTCCAGACCGTCGCCACTCACAGCAACTACTACGCTCCGCCGTCGATCTGGTGACGCAGCGGCCCGCCACACTCGACCTCAAGATCGCTTCGGCGGCGTTGCAAGAGATGGGCGGCGCCTTCGAGATGTTCTCGCACTTCACCGAGTTCCCGAAGGTCACCATCTTCGGGTCGGCGCGGACCAAGGACACCGACCCGCTCTACATCGCCGCTCGCGAGGTTGCGCGTCACCTTGCCGAGCAGGGCTGGATGGTGATCACCGGTGCCGGGCCAGGAATCATGCAGGCAGGCATGGAAGGCGCGGGTCGCGAGCGCTCCATCGGGGTGTCCATCCGGCTGCCCTTCGAGCAGGGTGCCAACCCCATCATCGCCGGCGATGACAAGTACGTCAGCATGAAGTACTTCTTCACACGCAAGCTGATGCTGATCAAGGAGAGCAAGGGCTTCATTTGTCTGCCCGGCGGGTTCGGCACGCTCGACGAGACGTTCGAGCTGCTGACGCTGACCCAAACGGGCAAAGGCAACCCCGTGCCCATCGTCTTTCTCGACACGCCAGGCGACCCGTACTGGGAGACCGTGCACGACTTCATCGGCCGCCAGTTGGTGGAGCGTGGGCTGGTGTCGGCCGCCGATACCGGCCTGTACATGATCACCGACGACTGCGCCCTAGCGGTGCAAGAGGTCATCGGCTTCTACCGAAATTACGACTCACTGCGATACGTCGGCGACACGCTGATCATCCGGTTGCGGCACGCGCCAACCGACGAGCAGCTCGCTGAGATCAACACGAAGTTCGGATTTCTGGCAGGCTCGGGTGCAATCCACTCCGTCGTGCCGACGGAACCCGAACTTCGGGAGCACGATCGACTGGATCTGCACCGCATCGCAATACCCGCTGCCAAACATGCATACGCCGACCTCCGCGAGCTGATCGACCTCTGCAACACCTTCGTGGAGGCCTGACATGCAACTCGAGACCATCTATCAATACCCGGTGAAGTCGATGATGGGCGGGGCGGTGCCCACAGCAACGCTCACTCTCGAAGGGATGTCTGGCGACCGGGCCTGGGCAATCCGAGACGAGGTGCTCGGCTGCGTTCGCGGGGCCAAGAAGATCGGCGCTCTGATGCAGCTTGCGGCCGCCCATGCAATCGACGGTGGCGTCACGATCACGCTCCCCGATGGTGCCGTGGTGCACAGCAGCGAGGCCGACGTCAACGATGCGCTGAGCGCCGCGCTGGGCCAGAGTGTGTCGCTGTGGCCGCTGCAGCCAGCCACCGACTTGGATCACTACCGACGCGGGCCGGGGGTCAGCGACGACATCATGGTGGAGCTGCGCGACATGTTCGGGCGCGAGAAAGACGAGCCGCTGCCCGACTTCAGTAAATTTCCTGACTCGTTGGCCGAATTCGAGTCGCCTCCAGGGACCTATCTCGATGCGTACCCGTTGATGCTGATGACCACGTCGGCCATGCGGACACTGACTGTCGCGCTCCCCGACTCCGTGATCGATGTGCGGCGCTTTCGGCCAAACCTGATCATCGATACGGGCGATCTGCTCGCCCACCCAGAGCTCGACTGGGTGGGGCGCAGGTTCTCCCTCGGCAGCGCCGTCATCGAGATGGTGGCCACCTGCCCGCGTTGCGTCATGGTCACTCGCGAGGTCGCCTCCGACCTGCCGGCGGATCGGTCAATCCTGCGTCACATTGTTCGTGAACTCAACCAGGACCTCGGCTGCTACGCCACTGTCGTGCAACCGGGCGAGATTCGCGCCGGCGACCAGTTCGTCCAGATCTAGCTCACTCGTCGAGGGTGCCTCTGAGGAGGCGACTGGCCTTCTCGATGGCGCGGCGGGCTTGCGTGAGGCGCTTGTCGTCGACAGGTCGTCCGCCCCTTGCCGCGGATGCTTCACGGAGCTGGTCGAACATCGTGTCGTCAAGTTCCTCAGCGACGGCATCGAGGCGATCAGCCAGGTAGTCGTAGTCGCCGCTCACAGGGCCTCGGCCAGCAGATCAATCGGATGGCGAACGGTGAGGCCTACAGCGGAAAGATGCAGTGCGCAGCCTGGGTTCGCACTGGCGACGACTCCCCCGTCAGTGGAGGCTCCAGCCCGTGCGAGCGACGCCAGTTTGCGATCACGGATGTCGGCGGCCAGTTCGGGCTGCAGCGCCGAGTATGCGCCGCCGGCGCCGCAGCACAGGCCGTCATCGTCAAGCTCCACGAGGTCGGCGACCATGGCGAGCACGGTGCGCACCGACTGTTGCGATCGCTGAACATGGCGAAGGTGACATGGGTCCTGGATGATCACTGTGCCGATCGTTCGAGACGGATGGAGATCTTCGATGTGTTCTGCGACGAACTCATGAACGTCGCACACGCGTGATGCAAAAGTCTCGGCTTCGGGCGTGCCGAGGAGGTGCCCATACTCCTTGAGTGCAGCGCCGCAGCCCGCGGAGTTCACCACGATCGGAGCGTCGCCCGGCATCGACGCCATCACGTTGGTCGCCAGTTGGCGCGCATTGTCCGCCAGACCAGCGTGGGCGTGCAATGCGCCGCAGCAGCCCCCACCACGTCCGGGTAGCGCGAAAGTGACGCCCAGGTGATCGAGGACCTTGGCGGTGCTGTGATGGGTGTCTCGCATCCATGCGTCCATCACGCAGCCGGTGAACAGCCAGACGTCGGCGCCAGTCGCGGTCAACGGCTTCGAGCGTCGCAGCGGCAGCTTCGCCAGCCCCGCCCGCTTGGGGACCAGATGCAGGCGTTGCGCGACCGCCAGCAGCGACGAGCCAGCCAGCAGGACACGGTGTCGCGGCAGCACAGCAAACCCGAGGCGCTGCCAGCGGGGCGTGATGCGATGCTGCTCGGCAAGCGTCTCTCGGACGCCCTCCTGCAGTCGGCCGTACGGCACGCCCGAGGGACAGGCGGGCTCGCATCCGCGGCACTGCACGCAAGTCTCCATGAATGAGACAAAGTCGGGCGTGACCGGCGCGTCGTCGTTGTGCACCGCCCGGATCGCCGCAATCCGCCCACGAGGGGAAAGCGCTTCCTCGCCCGTGACGCGGAACGTCGGGCAATGCGGCAGGCACAACCCGCAGCTGACGCAGCTACCCAATTCAGTGTCGTCGATATGAAACTTCACGGCGCAGCCACCGTATCCGCTCTGCCTGTCTGGCCTCGCTCATGGGACGTCGTAAACCGACGCTCTTGAAGTGAAGGAGGAGTTGCTGCCCCGGGCTCCTGGCCGCCGGCGCTCCGGCGGATGACCCCTGTTTTGCTCAGCGACAAGAAATGTTGCGCTTGATGGCGCTGGGTGCAAGGAAAGTTGTCGCTGAGCTGAATCAAGTAGTCCTCGCTCTCGCCCGCCGGCTGCCGGACATCACCGCCGACCCGACTATCGCCCTTCTGGAGCATGGGTTCAGGACTCGATGGGCAGCAACGAGAAGGAGCTGGAAGTGCGCGCTGCGACTCGGGGGTCGTACCATCGAGCCCACCATGCCCGAAGGCCACACGATCCACCGAATTGCCAAGGACCACTCCCCGATCCTGACCGGTGGGCTCGTGCGAGTCTCCTCACCGCAGGGTCGCTTCGAAGGCGATGCAGCCCTCGTGGACGGTCTCGTTCTCGACCGCATCGAACCGTTCGGCAAGCACTTGTTCTACTGGTGGGAGAACGGTCTGGTCGGGCACGTCCACCTCGGGCTGTTCGGTAAGTTCCGCGTCGCTCGCGGACCTGAGATACCCAACATTCAGGGGCAGGTCCGCATGCGCATGACCACCGACCGCGGCACCATCGACCTCGCCGGGCCCACCGACTGCAGTATTGGCACCGCCGACGACCGCGACTCGATCGTCGCCCGCCTCGGCCCAGACCCACTGCGGCGTGGCGCCAAGCCTGATGCCTTCGAGGCCTGCATTCAGAAAAGTTCTCAACCGATCGGGGCATTGCTGCTGGACCAGAAGGTGCTAGCCGGCGTCGGCAACGTGTACCGCGCCGAGGCGCTCTTCGTGAACGGCATCCACCCATCACGGCCCGGCCGACTCTGCAGTCCAGAGGAGCTGCACTCGCTCTGGTTGACAATCAGCAGCATGTTGAAGCAGGGCGTGAAGGACAACCGCATCATCACCATCGACCGCCAGGAATTCCCCGTCACAACGGGACGTTCCCGGCGCGGCGCCAACACGTACGTGTATCACCGCGACATCTGTTTGCGCTGCGGCACCGCCGTGCAGATCGTGACGCTTGGCGGCCGCGCCTGCTACTTCTGCCCTACCTGCCAACCCAACTGACCTACTGGGCGATCCACGCGGGCGCTGCGGGGTCGCCTCGCCAGAACTGGAGGCGCCGTTGCGCCTCGTCGGCGGCGGCCGGGTTGCTCCGACCTGCCTTCAACCGCATCAGGGTGGCCGTCACGTTGCGCATGACGGCGAGCGACCCCGCGAGCGGATCGTCACGTAGCGACTGGCCATAGCCGTCGGCGAAGCGCTGGTAGGCGGTCGACTCGCCGCCCCACAGCGACGACCATGTCATCAACATTGCATGGTCCCACGCGGCCGGGGCATGACATGCAAGGTCCCAGTCAAGGAGCACCGGGCCGTCTACAGACTGGACGATGTTGCCCGGGTGGACATCGCCATGGCACACAACTCGCGAGGTCACCCGAGCTCGCCAGTCGCCGTGGGCCGCGATGGCCGCAACCAGTCCGGCGCGAGCCGACCCATCGAGAAGATCCTCGACCTGGGCGAGCACTGCGACCGTGTTCCACCACGGGAAGTCGTCGCACTGCGGCAACGGGTACCGGCCGCGAACCTCGTCCGATGGCCAGTCGTGCACACTTCGAACCTGCTCCCCCACTACGGCCCAATCGACCTCGCCAGACGGCTGAATCCGCTCGAGAGCGAACACGGCCAATTCGCCCTCAACGAAGGGCTCACTGCGCACGAGTCGCGGTACGCGCACTCCCCTACGCCGGAGCTGCTCCATCAGCCACACGGCCTGCGACGGCGGTGCGGTGGGGTGCGAGACACGCAGCATCACGTCCTCGCCGGCGAGGAAGAGGGCATTCATGCTCGTCCGCAGGTGCTGCGGTGCTGGCAGCCCCCACTGTGTCGCCGCCGCCGAGGCAGCGGTACCTGCCGCTGCACTGTCGGGGGGCCGCACGACGAACGGCAGGTCGTCAGGCATATCGACCGGGGTTGAGCCGGCCCGAGGGGTCGAACTCGTGCTGTATGGCGGCTGCCAGCAGTGCCTCACGCTCACCCAACGTCGCGGCAGCCAGTGGTTCGGTGTGGTGAACGATGCCGACCCCAACCTCTGCCACGAATTCACCCTCCTGGCCGAGGACGTCCGACGGTTTGACGCTGCGTCGACTTCCGGTCGGCAGCGGTGGCGGGCCGCCGCATTCACGAAGCCCGCCAGCCAGTGCTTGCGCGGCGACGTCCGCTACATGACCTTCGAGAAGGGCGAAGATCGCTGAACCGTTCCAGAGAACGCTGATCGGTTTGTAGAGCTTCGTGAACACCTCGACTGGGTTGGTGGTCTCTCGTGAGAACCACTGCGAGTGCTGCGGCAACGGGCGCGTCCGCACGATGACTTCGCCGATGAAGCCCAGCGTCCCCTGTGATCCGATTAGCAGACGGCACAGATCGAAGCCGCTGACGTTCTTCACCGTCGGCCCACCGGCCTTCACCACCTCGCCAGCCGCCGAGACATATCGAGCCTGCAGCAACGTGTCGCGCACGGGGCCGTAACCCAATCGACGATGATCACTGCGCCCGACCGCCAGTGCTCCACCGACGGTTCCACCGGCTGGCAGGGCGACCGTCTGGCGGTGTTCCGCAAGCGCCACCACCAACTCATCGACTGGAGTGCCGGCCCCGCAGCACACAATCATCTCGTCGGGCTGTACCCATTCGATGCCAGTCGGCGCGTGGACGCAGCGAACACCGTCGACGGCGCCACCGCGTGTGCCGAGCCCGCTGATGGTGATCGGACCATCGGCGCCGATCTCGCTTGCGAACGACGACAGATCGATCACACCCACGCCCCGTCCGGCACGTGCTGCACGTCTCCGCACGCTGCTGCAGAAGGCAGCACCTTGAACGGGTTGGCAAGCTCCAACGGGTCGAAGGCGCGACGCATCGAGGCCTGCGCGGCGAGGTCGGCAGGCGCGAACATGAGCGGCATGAAGTCGCGCTTCTCCAGGCCGATGCCGTGTTCGCCGCTGAGCACTCCCCCGGCCTCCACCGACGCGCGCACGATCTCCTCACCCGCGGCATGCACACGCTCCATCACGCCCGGCTCGCTCTTGTCGAAAACCAACAGCGGGTGCAGGTTGCCGTCACCGGCATGGAAGACGTTCATCACCAGCAGGTCGTGGCGGGCGGTGATCTCATACACCTTGCGCAGCACCTCTGGCAGCATCCGGCGTGGCACCACCGTGTCGTGCAGGTAATAGTTCGGCTTGATCCGGGCGATGGCTCCGAAGGCAGTCTTGCGGCCCTTCCAGAGCAACGCCCGCTCCGCTTCGTCCTGTGCGATTCGGACTGTGCCAGCGCCGTGCGCCTTGCCGATCTCCACGATACGAGCGACGTCGGCTTCCAAACCATGGGGCAGACCCGCAACCTCCACCAGCAACACCGCGGCGGCATCGACGGGTAGCCCGGCGTGGATGTACTCCTCCACTGCGCGAACGCACAGTTGGTCCATCATCTCCAATGCAGCGGGCACCATCCCGTCGGCGATGATCGCGCTGACTGTCTGCGCGCCAGCCTCAACCGTCTCGAAGTCCATCAGCATCGTGCGCACTGCAGGGGCGTTCTGAGTCAGCCGCACGCAAACCTTGGTGGCGATACCGAACATCCCCTCGCTACCCACGAAGGCGCCCCGGAGGTCAAGGCCCTCGAGCTCGGGTTGCTCGCCGCCAAGGTGCACGACCGATCCATCGCTCAACACCACTTCCAACGCAAGGATGTGCGCGGCTGTTACGCCATCACTGAGGCAATGCGGGCCGCCAGAGTTGTTGGCGACGTTGCCGCCGATGCTGCAGCTCTGCTGGCTGCTGGGGTCGGGCGCAAAGTGCAGGCCGTACTTCGTGACCTGTCGCGTGAGATCGAGGTTCAGTACGCCGGGCTCGACCCATGCGAACCGGTTGACCTCGTCAACCGACAGCACCCGATCCATCTTCGTGAGCGTGATGACCAGCGCGTGGTTCAGCGGTGTCGCCCCGCCCGCAAGGCCGGTGCCCGCACCGCGAGCAACGAACGGAACACGATGCTTGACCGCAGCGCGCACGCACTCCTGCACCTCGGCAGTCGTCAACGGGAAGCACACAACACCAGCCGAGCCGGAGATGTTGGATGCGTCACGTGCATACAGGCCGAGCTCGGTGGAACCGGTGCGTACACGATCGGACGCGAGGGCCGCTCGCAGGTCGGCGGCCAATGCGGTCAATACGTCAGCCGGGGTCGCTGCCCCGGCGCTCATGCGCGGCGACGGCGAGCGGCGGCCTCGTGCTCTTCACGGACCTGACGGAGCACGATGACCTGGCCGGCCTCGACCGGCTGACCATCGACCAGCACGGTGTCGCCTTCATTGAGGTCGTCAGCGAGCGAGCTTGCGCGGCCATCCAGGCGAGCGCGCAGTTCAGCCTCCTTGGACTTCATCGCCCGCTTGCCCTCGTTGACGGCGTCGCGCACGCGACCGGTTGCCTTCTTGGCAACGTTCGACGGAGCCATCTCCGCGGCGACGGCCTTCACCTTCTTCTTCGCCACGCTTGCACCAGCAATGCCGGCTGCGGCGCCACCCACGAACCACGTCAGACGCTTCATCATGCGATCTTCTTCTCCTTGCGGCCGAGGCGCCGTACTGCCCGCTTGGTGCCGGTTCCGATGGCGACAGTCTTGATCACCGGCGTCGAGAACGCAGCGCGGGTCATCCGGCGGCCACCGGACATGGCACCGCTGATTGCTTCCGCAGAGCCGAGCACGCGGTCGAAACGATCGAGATCATCACGCGCTTCGTCGATTGCAGCGCGTGCGTCGGCAGTTGACGCGCTGAGCTCACGAATGAGCGGACGGGTCTCAACCCGCAACGACTCCACTTCGCCGCGAAGTGCCTTCAGCGAATCCAGCACACGCATGAGCACCAGCACGAGGGCCGCGAAACCGATGCAGCACAGCACGGCCGCCATCAACACTGCGAGTTCACCTGCGGTCATTGTTCTGCCTCCATTCGCTTCTCCATCCGCTCGGCCACGCGTGCCTCGGCACCGTGGTGAGTTGGTTCGTAATAACGCTTGTCGGCTTGCTCGGCGGGCAAGTACTGCTGCACGACGAAGCCATCCGGGTGATCATGAGGGTAGTCGTAGCCGACTCCGTGCCCCAGGCTCTTCGCACCCTGATAGTGCGCGTCGCGCAGGTGGGGCGGCACCTCCCCAACGGCACCGGCTTGCACATCCGAGCGTGCATTCCAGATGGCCAACGCCGCCCGGTTGCTCTTCGGCGCCGTGGCGAGGTGGATCGCGGCCTGGCTGAGGTTCAGCTGAGCCTCGGGCAGGCCCACATGCTCCAGCGCATGTGCTGCTGCAACAGCAACCTGCAGGCTGCTGGGGTCGGCGAGGCCAACGTCTTCACTGGCGAAGATGATCATGCGGCGGGCGATGAAGCGGGCATCTTCTCCGGCCTCCAACATCCGCGCCAGGTAGTACACCGTGGCCTGCGGGTCGCTACCACGCATGCTCTTGATGAACGCGCTGACCACGTCGTAGTGGTCGTCGCGGCCGTAGCGCAGCGCACTTGTTCCCAGAGCCGACTCGACATGCTCCAAGATCACTTCTCCAGGGTGGGCCAGGGCCACTGCGACCTCGAGCGCTGTCAATACCTGACGACCATCGCCGCCCGCCCGATCCGCAAGGTAGGTGATCGCTTCGGGAGTGGCGGTGCGGCCTTCCGCCTCCAAGCCACGATGAATCAGAGTTTCGATATCAGGCCGGGTCAGCGGCTCCAGGCGGAAGAGCGTGCTGCGGCTGCGCAGCGGGGCATTGACCTCGAAGAACGGATTCTCGGTGGTAGCGCCGATGAGGGTGAGCGTGCCGTCCTCCACTGCAGGCAGTAGTGCGTCCTGCTGGGCCTTGGAAAACCGGTGGATCTCGTCGAGGAACAGAATCGTGCCCCGTCCGTGCTCACCGAGGCGTTGTTTGGCCCGTTCGATGATCTCGCGGACATCCTTCACGCCCGCCGACACTGCAGACAGCTGCTCGAAGGCCCGCTTCGTCGAACCAGCGACGGCCAACGCCAGGGTCGTCTTGCCGGTACCCGGAGGCCCCCAGAAGATGGCGCTGGTCAGTCGGTCCTGCTCGACCAGTCGACGCAACGGTTTGCCCGGACCGACGAGGTGGGTCTGCCCGACGACATCGTCGAGCGTGCGCGGCCGCAGCCGTGCAGCCAGAGGCGCCTGCGATCGCAAGCGGTCTTCGGCGGCAGCACTGAACAGGTCGGACACACCGTCGACGGTAGCCGCACCTTCACCCCAATCCGAGTG
>JANOYI010000084.1:0-7016 GCA_031428795.1 Ilumatobacteraceae bacterium
CCCGAGGCGACGATTGGTGCGAGGCCGGCACGACTGCCGAAAACGCCAAGACCCCGGCCTGCATTGCTGCTGACCGGGGTCTTCACTGAGCGGATGACGAGATTCGAACTCGCGACCCTCACCTTGGCAAGGTTGTGGTCACCGTCCGTACAGTCCGTCTACTGCTGCGCAGTGCCCCACAGTCCGCAAAACCGTCCGGGAAGTCCGTCTAGACCGTCCAGTTCGTATACCGGTCTACCATCACACGCGCGCTATGTGGTTGTCAGCTTGCCCTGCGGACGACCGTGTGGCCGTCCGATCAGCCGCGACGGTGGCGGGTTTCGAGATAGTCGTCGGCCCATGCGCGGGTGCTGCGCCATTGTCCGTCCTGCCCTTTTTGGGCGCGGAGTCGACCCCGGTTCGCTGCAGTGCGCAACGCTCCTTCGTTGACGTCGCTGCCAGCGAGTGCAGCGAGAGGTACGAGCCGGTTCGGTCCAGCGACCGCCGGAACAATGAATCGGTACAGGTTGTCCATCACGGCTCGGGCCAGCATCTCGCCCAACGGCCCAGGGTCACCGGCGTCAGCGGACCGGAGCGCCTTGAGATATTTGGTGCGGTCTCGTTTGTAGATGATCGCCGGGGCGTACCCGAGGCGGACCAGCACCAGGTTCAGAAGGAGACGGCCAGTGCGCCCGTTCCCGTCAAGGAACGGGTGGACGCGCTCGAAGTGGTTGTGTGCTCGTGCGAGCGTTTCGATCGGCCGGCTGGCCTGGGCGACGTCGTTCAACGCGTCGACCCAATCTCGTACCGCATTGGGTACGTCAGGCCACGGCGGCGCCCTGCCATGGTCTCTCCAAGTTGTACGTTGAGCCTCGAATAATCGTACCGTACAACTTCGACCAAGTTGCGCGCCGCTGCCCCAAAAAATCGAACCGTACAATTTCGCTCAAAGCAGCAGCTCACTCCGCTGATACCGGGGACGATCCGGGAGGTCAGTGTTGGTCACGGTCATCGTCCCCCGCCTGGCAGCACCGTCGAAACTGCTGGTACCGCCCGAGAATCGATCTGGCAGTTCGGGTGGTCCGGTGGGAACTGGGCCGGCGTCCCATGCCCCTCACCAAGGTGCCAGCCATATCCGCGACCATGTATAGCGATTTCTATCGAAATCTAGTGAAACGCTATATGTCGCTATACATCGGTACACTTCGGGGCATGGATCCGCGTCGAAACCCCTACTCGCCAGGGGCCGGACTACGCCCATCAGCTCTGACCGGCCGCGACGCAGAGATCGAGGCGTTCGCTGTGCTCCTGTTCCGAGCCCGCGACGGCCGCTCAGCCCCCGGCATGATCCTGCACGGACTACGCGGAGTCGGCAAGACCGTCCTCCTCAACGAACTCGCGAACACAGCACGCAAAGACGGATGGGTCGTCGCCTCCGTAGAAGCCGACCACAGTGGGACACGCACCCCGTTCCGACAGCAAGTGGCCACAGCGCTTGAGGAGGGGCTGCGCAAAGAGGCGGGCCGCTCCAACTTCGCTGACAAAATGCGCAAAGCGAGGGCGACTCTGAAATCATTCTCCGTGACGGTGCTCGGCCAGGGTGTCAGCCTCGAACTGCAGGACCGAGGATCGTCAGGATCCCTCAACGCGGACTTCACCGACCTCGTCCTCGACCTGGCAGAGGCGGCTCGCGATCTGGACACCGGCGTCGCCGTATTCATCGATGAGATGCAACACCTCGCCGAGCCCGAACTCGCCGCTATCTGCCAGGCATGCCACGCCGCGAACCAGCAGAATCTGCCGTTTGTGGTCGTGGGTGCCGGCCTGTCAAACCTGCCCAGAGTCCTGGCCGACGCAGTCTCCTACGCCGAACGGCTCTTCGACTATCGCAGCATCGGTCGACTCGACGAAGCCGACGCGGCCGAAGCGCTCGTCGCGCCAGCCCAAAAAGGGTCAGTCGAGTGGGAACCCGACGCCGTCGATGTCGTGCTCGCCGCTTCAGGCGGATACCCGTATTTCATCCAACAGTTCGGGCAGACCGCGTGGGACGCAGCAGCGACGTCGCCGATATCGACCGCGGATGCAAACGTCGGCGTCCAGTTGGGCCGAGCCAAGCTCGACAACGGATTCTTCCGCGCACGATGGGACCGTGCGACTCGCACCGAACGTGAATTCATGGCGGCCATGTCCGTGGACGGCGACACCCCGAGCGAAACTGGCATCGTCGCCAAACGGCTCAGAAAAGCAATCAACTCGCTCGGCCCGGCGCGGGCCAACCTGATAGCCAAGGGGTTGGTATGGGCACCCGACCACGGTCAGATCGCGTTCACCGTGCCGGGAATGTCGGCGTTCATCGAACGCGAAACGGCTCGCACCTAGACCTTCGACAAGTTCGCTCCAAGGTCTGCCGCCCACAACTACACAAACCCGATGTCAACCAAACTTTCGGCAGACCCAGTTCCGCGGCACGAGCGCCGACGCGAGCGCAATCCCTACGATCGTGATCGCGGGGACGGTGTGCCCGGTGTGGTGGATGTCATCCAGCAGTCGTCATTCGAGGATCGTCACCCGGCCCGCTGTGCCGTCGACCCGAACCCGCTTGGCCGCCGCCAACCGGCGCGTGCCGTCGATCGTCCCCACCACGGCAGGGATGCCCATCTCGCGCGACACGATCGCGGCGTGCGAGACGAAGCTGCCGTGATCGGTGACGATCGCGCCCACGAGGTGCAGCATCGAGTTGAACGCTTCTCCGGTGGTGGGGGCCACGAGTACGTCGCCCTGCTCGAGATCGAGCAGGTCGTCGACCGAACGCACCACGCGCACTGCCCCTTCGTAGGTGCCCTGCGCACCGGAGATTCCGACCACGGTGGTGGCGTTTCCCTCGGGCACCTCCATCTGGCCCAGGACGCCGTCGATCATGAACCCGAGTGACGACATCAGGCGCGCCATCGGCGGCGGGAGTCCTTCGGTGGACGGCGGCGGAGGCGGTGGATCACCGAGGTAGCGGGGCGGGCCCTCCAGGGTGAGATTCAAGCGATCGATCCCTCGCTGGTGCAGTTCGGACGCGGATGGCATATCGGCACCGACGATGAGGGCCTGGATCTCGTCGAGCCCGGCGTCGAGCACGTCGTCTGCCTCGTGAATCCGGCCGGCGTGCTCGAGCCGACTGCCGAACTCGAGTAGAGCGAGTCGCAGCAGACCGATCGCGGAGATCTCGCTGTAGATCCCTCGCTCGTCGCGAAGGCGGTAGACGAGGCGAGCTTCGCCGAGAAGGTCATCAAAAGTGGGCCTGTTCTCGGTCGGTACCATCTCCCGCAGCGAGGCAGCGGCAGCGGCCGAACGCTCCTTCGCATCGTCGGTGTCCACGTTGAGGGCACAAGCCAATCGGCCGACGATGGCCTGGGGCCGCTCGCCGATGGTGGGGTTGCTGATATCGAAGCCGTCCATCACCCGGAAGTGCACCGCGTCGATGTACTCGCCGACCTCCGGCAGGCGTGAACGGAGACGGGCGAGCACATCGGCGGCATCACCGGCGCCGGCGAGTATCTCCTGCGCCTCGACATCGGCGCGAAGTGCAGTGAGCGCTCGCTCCATCTCCGGTGCCACTACGTTCGACACGGGCGAGTGACCGTCGAAAACCGCAAGCAGGGCGGCTACCGGCTGCCCAGTCCACTGCAAGGCATTGATCAGGAAGTCGCCCACCGGTACGAGCGCGTGGGAGTTGTAACGGTGGTGCTGGTACACCATCGCAATGACGTGGGCCACGCACGTGTCGATGTGCACGCCGAGCTGTGCATCATCGAGTGCCGAGAAATCGACATCGAGTTCATGATGTCGTGCGATTGATGCCGGCTTGTCGACGCCGTCCCACTCGGCAATCGCATCTCGCCAGATCTTTTTCTCAAATGCCTGCGCCGCCACCCCGACCCGACGGCCGAACTCGGCCGCGATCCACTCCGGGTCCTTGGGCCCATCGGGGCCAGGAAGATCGAACGGCTGCGGCTGGTGGTACGTGAAACCGTTGACGACGCCCAGGGCGAGGCGGTCGAGCAACACGCCGTAGACGGCGAAAGTCTCGGTGAACCCGCGGTTGAACCCTTGCGGATACAGGCGCTGCATGATGCGCGTTTGGGCGACCGGAGTGTGCGCGCTGTCTTGCTGCCACGGTCCCGGCCCGGGTGCATTCCACTCAACTGTCGACTCCATCGTTCCCTCCAAGATGAATACGCGCAACCCACGTGTGGAAGCGCAGATGAATTCTGCATGAATCTGAGATGAACATACTTCAACGGATGAGCGCCGCAGAGCGGCGGAAGCGCGCGCTGATCCAGGTGGCGGTGATCCAACGCCCGGGAAGCACGCCTGCCGCAGGAACTCTCGCGGCGCCGACCCTCGCCGACAGATCGCTGCACCCGTCTCGGTCATGGCACTCTGGAGGAAACGCTTTAGGCATGACTGCCATCCTTTCGAGCGAGGACAAATCGTCGCAGTCAAGATGTCAACCGCATTGGGGCAGACCCGAGTGATCTTCGGGGCCGATGAGATGGCCCATGCGTTGGTGTTTGGTGTCGACGTAGCGCTGTGCTTCGGGATGGATGGGAACGTGCAGGGGCACGCGTTCGGTGATGGTCAGCCCGAATCCTTCGAGTCCGCGGTACTTGGCCGGGTTGTTCGTCATGAGACGGACGCTGGTCAGGCCGAGGTCGGCGAGGATTTGGGCGCCGATGCCGTATTCGCGGCTGTCGACGGGCAGGCCCAGTTCCAGGTTGGCGTCGACGGTGTCGAGTCCGGTGTCTTGGAGTTCGTAGGCGCGCAGTTTGTGGGTGATGCCGATGCCTCGGCCTTCGTGTCCGCGGAGGTAGACGACGACGCCGTAGCCGTCGTCGTCGATGCGGCGCATTGCTTCGTGGAGTTGGGCGCCGCAGTCGCATTTGACGCTGGCGAACACGTCACCGGTGATGCATTCGCTGTGGACTCGGACGAGCACGTCGGTCCGTCCGGCGACGTCGCCTTTGACGAACGCGAGGTGCGTGTCGCCACCATCGACGAGGCTGTGGAACGCGTAGCAGCGGAACTCTCCCCACTCGGTGGGTAGCCGGGCTGCGGCGGTGCGTGTGATGAGTTTCTCGGTACGGCGGCGGTGCCGGATCAGATCGGCGATCGAGACGAGCAGCAGCCCGTGCAGGTCGGCGAACGCGCGGAGGTCGGCGACGCGGGCCATGCCGCCGTTGTCGAGGACAACTTCGCACAGCACCCCTGCCGGGAAGCGTCCGGCGAGGCGGGCGAGATCGACGGCAGCTTCGGTGTGCCCGGCACGTTTCAGTACCCCGCCGGGGCGGGCGCGGAGGGGGAAGATGTGGCCGGGCCGGTTGAACGCCTCGGGGCCGACGCTCAGGTCGGCGAGCGAACGTAACGTTCGGGCCCGGTCGCCAGCGGAGATGCCGGTCGACGTTCCGGCCTTCAGATCGACGGAGACGGTGAACGCGGTGCCTTGTGCTTCTTTGTTGGCGGCGGGTGGGACCATCAGCGCGAGGTGGAGTTCGTCGCAGCGTTCGTCGGGGAGCCCGACACAGATCACGCCGGAGGTGTGGCGGACGAAGAAGGCGATCTGTTCCTCTGTCGCTGCGTCGGCGGCCATGATCAGATCGCCTTCGTTCTCGCGGTCCTCGTCATCCGCGACAACGACGATCTCGCCACGGGCGATCGCGGCGATCGCGTCGTCGATCGAATCGAACAATCCCTGTCTCATCAGCCGACCTCGCCCGGGTAACGGACACACGGCGTGATCCCGGGGGCTGGCGAGCGCTCGGCGGCGGTACCGAGCTCTTCGACGTTTCGGGTGAACATGTCAGCCCTGCCCTTGGTTCGGATCGTCGTGCGCTGGTCGGGCCATGCTGTTGCTCCTGTTGGTAGGGATGAGATCGATCCGCAGATCGGGACCGACATGGCGCACACCGGCGAAGCGGCCGCGCCAGATGGATTCCATCGACGCGGCGCTGGGCCCGGCGATCATCGGGACCGTGCCGGTGCCGGTGAGCAGTGCCGGTGCGACGTACAGCACGTACCGGTCGATCAGATCGAGATCGAAGAACGAACGGACTGTACGTGAGCCGCCCTCGATCATCGCCTGTAGTACGCCCCGACGGCCCAAGTCGTCGAGCAGCGCCGGCAGGTCGCTGTTCCATTCCAGACAGGGCCGCACCTTTGCCTCGGCCGGGGCGGTTCCGAGGACGACTCGGAGCGGGTCGCGACCGTCGACGTGGCGCACCGTCAGTGATGGGTCGTCGCACCTGATCGTGCCGGCGCCGACGATGATGGCGTCGCTCTCGGCCCGCAACTGGTGCGCATCGGTTCGCGCTTCAACGCCGGTGATCCACCGTGACGAACCATCGACCGCGGCGATACCGCCGTCGACTGTCGTCGCGAGTTTGCACACCACGTACGGGCGACCCGTCCGACGGTGATGCAAATACGGCTCCAGCTGCAACGACACGTCCGCTGCGAGCAGCCCGACCTCGACGTCGACCCCGCCAGCGCGCAACGCGGCCAAACCCTGCCCGGCGACCCGGATGTCTGGGTCCATGACCCCAACGATCACCCGCGTCACTCCGGCGGCGACGATCGCGTCGACGCACGGAGGGGTCCGGCCGTGATGGACACAAGGTTCCAACGTGACCACCAACGTCCCGCCTGCAGCTGCCTTGTCAGCTGCGCGCAGAGCGATCACTTCCGCGTGGTCCCTGCCTGGCGGTTGCGTCGCGCCGATCCCGACGACTTCGCCTGCCGGTGAGAGCACCACGGCTCCTACCCAGGGATTGGGGGAGGTGCGCGTACGAACCTGCGCTGCAGCTTGAAGCGCTGTTTGCATAGCCGTCCAGTTGTCCAACGTTGCCAGTCCTTTCCGGAGCACGGCAACGCCAGCCGGGCGGACGCACCCATCAGGGCGCGACCGCTCAGGTGCCGTCATCCCTGCTCCCATCCGGACTATGACCGTCGGCTCCAAAATTTCATCGGATCGGCCCAACATCCGAGGACGA
>JANOYI010000085.1:0-2507 GCA_031428795.1 Ilumatobacteraceae bacterium
CTCGGCATCGATGTGCCCGACACCCGCGCATGGCGGCTCGAGCAACTGCGCGATGTCCACCCGGCGATCGAGGCGTTGTTGCATTGGCGCAAGGCCGAACGCGTGGCCACGACCTTTGGCTACGGATGGCTTGACGCCAACGTCGGTAAGGACGGACGGCTGCGCGGCGACTGGTCCGGCAGCGACGGTGCTGCAGGCCGGATGACCGCCGGTGCCGGTCTCCATAACCTGCCCGCCGAGCTGCGTCCCGTCGTGATCGCCGACGATGGGTACGTGTTCGTGCGCGCCGACCTCGGACAGATTGAACCCAGGGTGCTTGCCGCCGTGAGCGGCGACCAGGCACTGTGTAAAGCCACACAGGATGACGACCTGTACGCGCCAGTAGCGAAGCGATTGGGTGTAGAGCGTTCAGTCGCCAAAATTGCGGTCCTGGCGGCCATGTACGGGCAGACCAGCGGCACCGCCGGTCAAGCCTTGCGGGGCATGGAGACTGGGTATCCGGTCGCGATGAAGTACCTCAGCGACGCAGCCGAGGCGGGCTTTGACGGTCGCGATCTGCGCACCTACGGCGGACGCCTGATTCGCATGTTCGAGATTGCTGATGATGCCGACCACCGGGCCGTCGCTGCCGGCCGCGGCCGGTACGCGCGCAATGCGATGGTGCAGGGCGCGGCAGCGGAGCTGTTCAAGGTGTGGGCGGTAACGGTGCGTGCCCGTGCGGCAGCCCTCGGGGCGCACATCGTGCTGTGCCTGCACGACGAACTGTTGGTTCACGTCCCCGTCGCCCAAGCCGAAGCTACGGTGCAGCTCTTGCATGACTGTCTCGCAGAAGCTGCCTTTCGCTGGCAACCGGCCGGCGCGGGCGTGCGCTTTGTCGCCGACATCAGCACGGTGCGCAGCTGGGCCGACGCCAAGTCCTAGATGGCTACCTGTTGGCGACTGCCCGCGCCGAGGTGAACTGCATCGCGCCGTCTTCCAGTTGGCCCGTGCGGAACATCTTCTTGTCGCGGGTGTAGCTCTGCGGGTTGATCCACGGCTCACGGTCGCCTTGGCGCGGGAACTTGTGCATCACTCTTTGCATGTATCCAGCGGTGAAGTTGTCGATCCACGGGCGCTCGGGCATGTTCGCATCCTCGGGCCGCAAGCGTGGCGTGCACTCGACAGTGGCCGTCGTCTCCATGTGGTTGAGCAGCCGACAGACGTACTCACAGGTGAGATCTGCGCGCAACGTCCATGATGCATTCACGTAGCCGAACGACGACGCCAGGTTCGGCACGCCGGAGTACGCGAAGCCCTTGTAGGTCCAGGTCTTGGCGAAATCGACTGGCTCTCCATCGACCACGAAGTCCATCTCCCCGAGCGTCACCAGATTGAGGCCGGTGGCCGTGACGATGATGTCGGCTCCCAACTCCGTACCCGAACGTAGCCGGATGCCTGTCTCTGTGAAGGTGTCGATCTCGTCGGTCACCACAGATGCCTTGCCCGACTTGATCGAGGTGAAGAGATCGCCGTTGGGGACGAGGCACATGCGTTGGTCCCACGGGTTGTACGAGGGCGTGAAGTGCGTTGCCACGTCATAGTCGGGGCCGAGCGCCTTGGTCACGCGACCGATGAGCGTGGATTTCACCTTGTCGGGCTGCGTGCGCGTGCGCTTGTAGAAGAACTGCTGCAGGGCGACATTCTTCTTGCGAGTGATCCGATAGGCCAGCTTGTTGGGCAGGACCTTGCGCATGGAGTTTGCGATCGCGTCACTATCGGGCGCTGCCACGACGTAGGTCGGCGACCTCTGCAGCATCGTGATGTGCTCGACCGTGTCGGCCATCGCGGGGATCAGCGTCATCGCTGTCGCGCCCGAACCGACCACAACCACCCGCTTGTCGGCGTAGTCGAGGTCTTCCGGCCATGCCTGCGGGTGCACGATCTGACCCTTGAAGTTTTCGATGCCCGCGAACTCAGGTGTGTAGCCGCCCTTGTAGCTGTAGTAGCCCGAGCACATGAACAGGTAGCCACAGGTGAACGTGACGGCCTCACCAGTGTCCTTGCGTTGGCCGGTCACGGTCCATTGCGAATTCTCGGTCGACCACTCGGCCTTCTCGATCTGGTGACCGAAGCGGATGTGGCGGTCGATGCCGAACTCACGCACGGTGTCGCGCAGGTACTGCAAGATCGAAGGGCCGTCGGCAATCGACTTCTCGGAATTCCACGGCTTGAAGCTGTAGCCCAGCGTGTGCATGTCGCTGTCGCTGCGAACGCCCGGGTAGCGAAACAGATCCCAGGTGCCGCCAATGTCGTCGCGGCCCTCGAGGATCACGTACGAGCGATTGGGGCTCATGGTCTGCAGGTGGTACCCAGCGCCGATACCTGAAATACCAGCCCCAACGACCACCACATCGAAATGCTCAACTGTCATACGGCGGACGGTAGCCGCCCACACCTACCAGACCGTCGTTGAACCAAGCCAGAGACTTCAGCCGGCGCTGAGATGCGGTAGTACCGCAGATGAACGC
>JANOYI010000086.1:0-2163 GCA_031428795.1 Ilumatobacteraceae bacterium
CGACGTCGGCTTTCGAGACAGCTATGTCGAACCGCTGGTCGGACCCGACTCCATGGTGGTCGGGATCAAGTAGAGCCACAGCAGCCCTTTCGCCCGTGATTGGCCCGTTGTCCGCGGCTCGCATCCAGCAACCATGGCGCGCACGCCAGATCGACGGATCCGGCGCGCTCGCGCTGTCGCTGGCCACGGCCGCTGTGGGAGCGCCGAACGCCCGTTATGGAGCGGGTTGGCCAGTGCGAGCCGCGTCACCTGAGAGCGTTTACGGCGTTCTCGAGGGCCGCCTCGATCGCCCACATCGCCGCGTTGGGATCTCGACGCCCTCGGATGTAGTCGAGTGTGCCGATGATGCTGGCGAGGTCCGCCCACAGGAAGAACCATCACCACTCAACCGCGACTCTCGCTGATCATAAAACGCGACTCTCGCTGATCGCCCTGGCCGGCGTCGTAGACGAGGGTGAGTTCGTCCGCACCTTCGGCGCTCGCACCGAAGCGGGCGACGAGTTCGTTGACCATCTCGGGGAACTGGGTGACATCTGGGCGGTTGCCGGGATAAGCGTGGGAGACGAGGGGGATGCCGCCGTCGGTGGACACGACGAGTCCGAGGCCGACGAGGCGCAGGTCGGTGCGTTTCTGTTTGGCGGGGCCGCGTTGGGCGATGGGGGCCCGGTCGTTGGCGGAATCGATGTAGGTCGCGAAGTTAGTCATGTCGAGCACGAGCCCGGACAGGTCCACGCCCAAGACCTCGACCATGCGGGTCACGAGGCGCCGCTCGATCTCTTTGAGCTGGTTGTCGTAGATGGCGTCCATCGCGTCCCAAAAGCGTCGGTGGTCGAACGCCGCTGCGGGCAGCCGCACCCAGCGGTCGCCGGCGGTCTTGGCCCACCACTTGGCGAACGCCAGCTTGGAGCAGGGGTCCACCAAACGGTTCGCCACCGCCAGCGCGATGTAGGTCCCTACCGACGCCTGTGCATCGGCACGCCGCCCGCCGCCCGCCTCGTCGACGATTCCAGCGACGCCAAGGCGCTCAAGCATGCCCCACACCGCGGCCAGGTCCCCGAAGGCGAGATGTCGGGTGCGGTCCGGTTCGCCGGGCCCGGTCTCAGACAGACGGGCTGCGATCTCCTCGGCCGAACCCAAGTAGCTCTGCGAGACGATCCGAGGCTTGCCCCTGACCCGGGCCGACTCCGCCAGGTAGTAGTCAGGTCTTGCCGTCCTGCTTCTTGCCAATGACGAATGCCATATCTAGGTACCACCACACCAACAACACCAATCGCGAGCCTCTCACAAGGACAAACGCGCTGGTCAGAGCGTTGTTTCGAAGAAAGTCCGGGAGGCCTCGAGGGAGGCCTCAAACACCTAACCAGGAAGGTCCCGCTAGGTGCGAGCCGATTCGCGTTCGATGAACGCCGACATTCCCGGCACGGTGAACGCGATCTGACCGTGGTCGGGTGCCCATACCAACCCCTTGGCTATCAGGTTGGCCCGCGCCGGGCCGAGCGAGTTGATCGCTTTACTGAGCCGTTTGGCGACGATGCCAGTTTCGCTCGGGGTGTCGCCGTCCACGGACATGGCCGCCATGAATTCACGTTCGGTGCGAGTCGCGCGGTCCCATCGTGCGCGGAAGAATCCGTTGTCGAGCTTGGCTCGGCCCAACTGGACGCCCGCGTTTGCATCCGCGGTCGATATCGGCGACGTCGCTGCTGCGTCCCACGCGGTCTGCCCGAACTGTTGGATGAAATACGGGTATCCGCCTGAAGCGGCGAGCACGACATCGACGGCGTCGGGTTCCCACTCGGCTGACCCTTTTTGGGCTGGCGCGACGAGCGCTTCGGCCGCGTCGGCTTCGTCGAGTCGACCGATGCTGCGATAGTCGAAGAGCCGTTCGGCGTAGGACACTGCGTCGGCCAGAATTCTGGGCAGGTTTGACAGGCCGGCACCCACGACCACAAACGGCAGATTCTGCTGGTTCGCGGCGTGGCATGCCTGGCAGATAGCGGCGAGTTCGGGCTCGGCGAGGTGTTGCATCTCATCGATGAATACGATGAATACGATGAATCGCTGATCGGCAACGTCATCGCCGACGCCCAGTCGGCGGCCACCTCGTCGCCGGCCACTGAGAGCGGGCGGTGTTCGAGCAGCGCTCACCTACCTCAGCACTGCGGC
>JANOYI010000087.1:0-2405 GCA_031428795.1 Ilumatobacteraceae bacterium
GCGGTCGGGCCCGTCGGCGTGCAGCAGGTCGTAGTTGTGCTGGAAATGGCAGAGCGCGCCGATGGTCATGCGTCGGCTGAAGTTGCTGCTGCCGTGCGCGCCGCCTGCGCACCACAGCCGGTGGCCGCCGTGTGGACAGTGAAGGCGCTGCCTGTCGACATTCGACACAACGCCAAGATCGACCGCACTGCGCTCGGCCGCACGATGGAACGCACACTGTCTGGCGGTTCGCGATGAAGGTGCTGGTCACCGGAGCTGGCAGTTTGCTGCTGGGCGGGGTGGCTGCAGCGCTGCAAGCCCGAGGTGATGAAGTGGTGTGCCTGCAGCGGCGGCCTGCGACGTTCGCAGGCAGCGGCGACGTGCGGCAGGTGCTGGCCGACGTGCGCGACCAGAGCGCGGTGAAGAGCGCGGCGGCGGGGTGCGACGCCATCGTTCACGGTGCTGCCCGAGTTGGTGTGGTGGGCAGCTGGAGCGAGTTCGAAGGCGTCAACGTGAAGGGCACCGCCAACGTGCTGTACAACGCACGTGCCTGCGGTGTCTCGCGGTTCGTGTACGTGTCCACGCCGTCGGTCGCCCACTCGGGCCACTCGATCGTCGGCGCTGGGGCGGACCCCGCGGTGATCGGCCGCCGCGGCGCCTTCTACGCAGAGTCCAAGGCCATCGCCGAGCTGGCGACCCTCGCTGCCAACACCGACGAGATGGGTGTCGTTGCCGTTCGGCCCCACCTGGTGTGGGGACCCGGCGACACTCAGCTGGTCGGACGCATTGTGGAACGCGCCGAAGCCGGTCGGCTGGCGATGATCGGTGACGGCAGCGCGTTGATCGACAGCACCTACATCGACAACGCGATCAGTGCGCACATCGCAGCGCTCGACGCTGTGGCGCCCGGTGCAGCGTGCGCGGGACGTGCCTACGTCATCGCCAACGGCGAGCCACGCACGGTGCACGAACTCATCGAGGGCATCTGCCTCGCGGCCGGTGTCCCCTTCGCCCCGCGCCACGTGCCGACGAAAGTTGCGCTCGGTTTGGGATCAGTCGTCGAGCGGGTCTGGCCGCGGCTGCGTGACGACGAGCCGCCCATCACGCGATTCCTCGCCGAGCAGCTGGGTACGGCGCACTGGTTCGACCCGCGCCCCGCGCACGACGACCTTGGCTGGTCGCCACACGTCTCGCTCGCGGAAGGTTTTGAGCTGCTCCGGCAATGGTTCGCCGCCAACCCGCGGACTACCGTTCGCCGATGATCATCGACAACCAAGGCGTATCGCTGCACGTCCAAGAAGACGGCAACCCTGACGGCCCAACCGTGCTGATGCTGCACGGCATCACCGGCTCTACGGATACGTGGGACTGGTTGGTTCCTCACCTCGAGTCCGACTACCGCATTCTGCGCCTCGACTTCCGCGGTCACGGCAAGTCGGGCCGTGCGGCGGGCACCTACGAGTTCCCGTCGTACGTCTCGGACGCGATCGCAGTGTGTGAGCAGGTGGCCAGCGGCCCGTGCGTCGTGATCGGCCACTCGCTCGGTGGCGGCTCGGCGGCGGCGATGGCCCAGCAGCGGCCCGAACTGGTGAGCGGTCTGGTCCTGGAAGACCCCGCCATCATGGACGCTCCGAAAGCGGACGCGGAGTCGTCAGCCTCCGGGTTGATGGACGCGTTCAAGATGATGCGACAGATGGTTCCGATGATGCAGCAGAGCGGGATGACCGTCGACGCGCTGGCCCAGACGATGGTGGCCGCCCCGAGTATCAGCGGTGGAACGATGGGGGAGTCGATTCAACCCGATGCCCTCGCAGCCATGGCGACGGCCCTCTTGCAACTCGACGCCACGGTGCTCGACCCGGTGCTCGACGGTTCGATGACTGCTGCCTACAACCCTCACGGCACCATCCCGGCTGCCGGACTGGTGCTGGCGGGTGACAGTGCGCAGCCGGACACGATTGTGCGCGCTGGCGAGATTGCGCTGCTCGCCGAGCACAGCCCACACATCGAGGTTCGCGTCGTCGCTGGCGCCGGCCACCTCATCCACGACTCGTTGGCCCACCGCGCCACCATGCTCGCCGCCATCCAGGAGTTCCTCGCCGCCAACGCGTGACGGGCGCGCGTGTGCCACGCTGACGCTCATGGCGTTTGAGACCGTTTCGGGTTACTGCTGGCCGCAATCGATCGCATCCGACGGCACGGTGGCCTTCCACTTGTCATCGGCCGGCGGTCGCGACGTGCACGTGGAGGTCGCGCGAGTCGGCGTCACACGTGATGTCGTGTGGAGCGACACTGTTCCCGCTGGCGATCATCCTGTTCCGCCGCGAGCGTACGAGGTCGGTTGCGATTGGCCTGCTGCGGCAACGCTGACCGCTGGCGCCGACTGGCGGTCGGGCTACTACGAGGTAGTGCTCACCATCGACGTG
>JANOYI010000088.1:0-13684 GCA_031428795.1 Ilumatobacteraceae bacterium
TTCTCAACGCGGCCGGCTTCGGCCCCGGCGAGACGGACCTGGTCATCAATTCGTCGCCGTTCGTCATCACCGTCGTGGTTGGAACATTCGTCACGCTCATCTGCGCCGTTGCGCCGGCTATCCGCTCCGGCCGTGTGCCGCCATTGGCCGCAATGCGCGACGTGTCGATCGATCGTGCAGCCGTGTCACGCACGCGCAAGGTGATCGGCGGCCTCGCTCTCGTGGTCGGCGTCGCAGCGGTTGCTCAGGGTCTTCGCGGTGGTGCAGCCGAATGGCTCGGCGTCGGTGTGGCCGGCTTCTACGTCGCGTTGATCGCGCTCGGGCCGTTCGTTGCTTCGCCGATCTCCAAGGCAGCAACGCCCGTGCTGGGCGCAGCACGTGGCGCCGCTGGCACCATGGCGGGCCGCAACGCTGCTCGCAATCCGAAGCGGACGGCAATCACCGCCGGCGCCGTGGCGGTGGGTCTGTCGCTCATCATCGGTGTGGCGACGCTTGGTTCGTCTGCCAAGGCGTCCATTCGCGAGGCCATCGGCGAGAGCTTCGTCGGCGACTACATCGTGTCGCCCAAGCGGCATGGCCACTCGATGGGTGGTCTGCCAGTTGAACTCGTCAACCTGATCGAGGAGTCCGGAGTCGGCGAAGTGTTGTCGATTGGCGCCAGCTTTGGCACCGTCGGTGACTCGACAGAAGGTTCGCTCCTCGTCGCCATCGAACCCTCGGACGCGCAGCAATTGTTCACGTTCGATTTCACCGAGGGTGGCTTCACAGACCTCACCTCCGACGGCATCCTGTTGAAGGATGACAAGGCGGAGTCGCTCGGTGTGTCCATCGGTGACACCGTTCCGATCACGCTGATCGGGCAGCCGGTCAGCCAACTGACGGTGCAGGGCATCTACACGACGTCGGGCTTTACCGATGTGCTCGTAGCCCGCGGCCTGTTCGCGGACACGCCGACATTGATGCAGTACTTCCAGATTTACATCAAGGGTGCCGACGGTGAGACAGGGGCCACCAGGACAACGTTGGACGCGATCGTCGATCAGTTCCCGACAACCCAGTTGCAAAGTCGAAACGGTTTCATCGATGCGCAGAGCGGTGAGATCGACGGCTTCCTCAACTTTCTCTACGCACTGCTCGGGATGAGTGTGTTCATTGCGATCGTCGGGGTGGCAATCACGCTGTGGTTGGCGGTGTGGGAACGGCGGCGTGAGATCGGCTTGCTGCGCGCGGTGGGTATGACCAAACGTCAGGTGCGCAGCAGTGTGCTGTGGGAGAGCCTCATCACCGGCATCGTCGGTGTCGTGATGGGTGTGGTGCTGGGCTCCGTGCTCGGCTGGATCATCGTCAAGGCCTTCGAGGATGACGGACTTGGTGTATTCGAACTGCCGACGGGCACCATTCTCGTGTCGGCGGCCGCGCTGGTGGTGCTCTCCGGCGTGGCGGCGTGGATCCCGGGACGCAAGGGTTCAAAGGCGAACATGCTCGAAGCGATCGCGACAACATGATCGAGGTCCAAGTCAACTGCTCCCTCACGAACGGCTGCTTGTGTTCCGACTCGCACTGAGGAGTGTGCTGGCCCGATGGCCGCGGTTGCTGTTGACCGCGCTCGCCATCGTGGCCAGCACCTCGTTCCTGTCCGGCACATTCATCTTCCGCGACACGATCGAACGTACTTTTGACGCGTTGTTCGCCGACGTCTACGAGCGTGTCGACGGCTACGTGCAGAGCAGTAACTCGGTAGAGAACGTGTTCGGCCTCGAGCGACGCGATCGCTTGCCGTCAAGCCTTCTGGACGAGGTGAAAGCGGTGCCCGGCGTGCAAGACGCCCAGGCCGTCATCCAAGGCGACGCCGTGGTCATCGGTAAAGACGGCGAGCCCATCGAGCGACCAACGGCGCCAACGTTCGGGGCCGCGATCGAGGCGGGAGACCTGTCGTTCTGGCGGGTTGCCGAAGGGCGATTGCCCACGGGTGGCAACGAGGTCGTGCTCGACACGATCACTGCCGACGACGGCGGGTTCGTGATTGGTGACGAGGTGAAGGTCAACGCCGAGGGTGGGTCGCGCACGTTCACCCTCATCGGCATCGTCGAGTTCGACGACATCATCTCGCCAGGCAATGCCACCTGGGCGCTGTTCGACGAACCCACCGCTGAAGAGTTCATCGCCAAGCCTGGTTTCATCGATGCGGTGCTGGTGAGGGGCGACGGTTCGGTGACACCTGACGCGCTGGTTGCGAAGTTGCGCGACGCTCTCGATCCGGAGATCGCCGAGACGCTGACATCCGCCGAGATCACTGAGCAGACGCAAACCGAGATCGAAACCAGCCTCAGCTTCTTGACGATCTTCCTCGCGATCTTCTCGTTCATTGCGCTTGGCGTTGGCATGTTCGTGATTTACAACGTGTTCTCCATCACCGCTGCGCAGCGCCAACGCGAGAACGCGCTGCTACGTGCGCTCGGGGCCAGCCGTCGGCAGATCACGTGGTCGATGCTGATCGAAGCGCTGTTCGTCGGTCTCGCTGGCTCGCTCATCGGTTTGGTCGGTGGCGTCGGGCTTGCGAGTGGCATTAAGGCGCTGCTCAACGCGTTCGATTTTGTGATCCCTGCTCGGGGTCTCGCCATCGAGATGCGGACGATCGTGATCACGCTCTTGGCGGGCACATTCGCGTCGGTGTTGGCCGCAGTCGGCCCGGCCATCGGTGCCGGTCGCGTTCCGCCGGTCGCGGCGATGAGCGATGCCATTCTGGAGAAGGTCGGTTCGGTCCGTCGACGTGTGATTTTCGCCGGTGTTGCCGGAACCATCGGAGTAGGTTCGATTGTCGCGGTGATGGGTGGCGCAGACGCCGTGCTGCTCGCTGTCGGCGTGGTCGGTTTGTTCGCTGCGCTGTTGCTGCTGGGTCCGGTGCTAGCCCGCCCGATTGCCCGTTTCATTGGTGCACCTGTGCAGCGGTTCCGAGGTGTCACGGGCACGATGGCGCGTGGCAACGTGCAACGCAACCCTCGCCGCACTGCGCGCACCGCAGCGCCGGTGTTGCTCGGCGTCGCTCTGGTCACCGGCGCGTCGGTGTTCGCGGCATCGATCAAGGCGCAGATCACCGATGTCGTGGGCTCCACCTTTCAGGGTGAGTACGTCATCAACTCCAGCAACGGTGGCAGCCTCAGCTTCAGCCAGGAACTCGTCGACCAGATCAACGAACTTCCCGAGGTCGGCACCGCCAGCGGCCTCGGGTTCGCCTTCGTCGCCACGTCCGATGGCAAGGGGGCACCGGGTGCTGTGATCAATCCGGTCACGGCCGAGGGGCTCGTCAATTTGACGTTCCTCGACGGCTCGATGTCGGCGCTCACTCCGCAGGGGGTGCTCATCAGCGAGGGCGACGCGAAGAGCAAGGATCTCGCGATCGGCGACGAGCTGGTGTTGCTCATCGATGGCGTCGACGTGCCGCTGGCGGTGCAGGGCATCTACGAGAGCAGCGACTTCATTCCTTCGCGCACATATCACCGCGACACCTTTGTGAATACCAGCATCGCTGCGCCGGCGGGCATCGTGTCGGTGACGCGATCCCCCGACGTCTCCGAGGGCCAGTTCCGGGAAGTGGTGCAGGGTGTCGTCGACGACTACGGCATCGGTGAACTGCAGGACAAACAGGAATTCATCGCGAGTCGGGCCGACATCATCGACCGCAGCTTGGCGTTCATCTACGGCTTGCTGATGCTCTCCGTACTGATCGCGCTGTTCGGCATCGTCATCACGTTGCTGTTGGCGGTGTACGAGCGACGTCGCGAGACAGGTTTGCTGCGTGCTGTAGGCATGACCCGCGTGCAGGTGCGCACCACGGTGCGGTGGGAGAGCGTGATCACTTCGCTCTATGGCGCCGCAGTCGGTGTGATGATGGGTCTCGTGCTTGGCTACGTCGTCATCATTGCGCTGCGCGATCAAGGGCTGACCGAGTTCTCGATTCCGGTGACCAGCATCGTGTGGATCATGGTGTTGGCCTTCGGAGCCGGCGTGTTTGCCGCCGTGGTTCCCGCCTGGCGTGCGACGCGCGTGGGCATCCTTACCGCGATCGCGGCTGACGGATGATCAAGCTCCGATGATTGAACTGACGACAGCACTAGCGGAGTTCATTGCCGAGCGGCATCTGGCTGTGCTGGCGACGCAGCGCGCGGATGGTTCGCCGCACGCAGTGCCCGTCGGCTTCACGTTTTCGAACGGTGTTGCGCGTGTCATCACCTTCGCCCCATCGGTGAAGGCGCGCAACGCTCGACGGGGAGGCAGGGCGTCTGTCACCCAGATCGATGGCGCTCGTTGGGTGACCTTCGAGGGGCCCGTCCGACTGCTGGATGACGCCACGTCCGTAGCAAGTGCCGTGACCGCCTACGCGCAGCGCTACCGTCAACCGAAGGTTCGCGACGATCGGGTCGTGATCGAGATCGAGGTTGACCGGGTCATGTGCAGCAGTGGGTTGAAATGAGCGTCGGGGCCACCAACACTCCGCTCAACAAGAAGCTGGGCATTTTCGGTGATGTTGTGTTCACTGTCTTGCACGCGCCGCCCACGTTCACGGCCGATCTGGGCGACACCGGCGACGCAATCTGGCAGCGCCACCTGATGCCGCCGATCGACATCATCGTTGCCTTCTACACGGAGAAGCCGGCGCTGCGCGACGAGTGGAAAACTCTCGCAGAAGCAGCGCAGCCAGCAGGGTCGGTGTGGGTCGTGTGGCCGAAGCCGACCAGCGATGTGCCCAGCGACATCAGCGAGGACGTGTTGCGCGCAACGATGCTGAAGGCCGGTTGGGTCGACAACAAGGGTTGCGCCATCGACGAAGTATGGAGCGGTCTGCGGTTCGTAATGCGCAAGGACAGCCGCCCTCCCTGGAAACGCTGAAGCTCACAGCTTCGGAGGGCCGGGCGCGGCGACGCCCCACCGGCCATAGGGCAGCAGCGGGGCGTCGACGATCAACTCGCCGGCAGGTGGGACTTACTTGGTGGGCTGGGGGAGAACCCGGAGGTAGGGCTTGACGGTGGTCCAGCCCTGGGGGAACAGCGCCCTGGCGTCTTCGTCGCTGACGGCGCCGCCGATGATGACGTCGTCGCCGTCCTTCCAGTTGGCGGGCGTGGCGACCTTGTACTGAGCAGTCAGTTGCAGGCTGTCGATGACGCGGAGGATCTCATCGAAATTGCGGCCGGTGCTGGCCGGGTAGGTGAGGGTGAGCTTGACCTTCTTGTCCGGACCGATGACGAACACTGAACGCACGGTCGTCGTGTCGCTGGCATTCGGATGGATCATGTCGTAGAGGTCGGCAACGGTGCGGTCCGGGTCGCCGATCATCGGGAAGTTGACCTCGGTTCCCTGGGTCTCGCCGATGTCGCTCTCCCACTTGAGGTGGCTCTCGACGTTGTCCACCGAAAGACCGATGACCTTGACATTGCGCTTGTCGAACTCGGGCTTGATCTTGGCGACGTAGCCCAACTCGGTGGTGCACACCGGCGTGAAGTCCTTCGGGTGGCTGAACAGCACACCCCATGAATCTCCCAGCCACTCGTGGAAGCTGATCTCGCCCTGAGTGGTGGGGGCGGTGAAGTCGGGGGCGGTGTCGCCGAGACGAACGGTCATTGTGGAACTCCTTGAGAACGAATGTGGTGACGGCTTCGGTGTTGGCCGCAACGCTACCGAGATACCCGACTATTTCAGTCAAGAATAAGATTCCCCTACTCTTGACAGGTGACTCGACAGTCGCGTAGGACGTGTCCCATGACTGACGAAGTGGTAGTCGATACTGCAGCAGAGATGCATCGCGCACAAGCTGTGGAGTGCAACAACAGCATCTGGGATCTGGTCGGCAAGGACGACCGAACGTCAACCGACGATGAGGAGATGCTGCGTCGTGCGTATGCGTCGGCGTACCACTGGCAGCGCGCTCGTGGTGCTGGGCCGGCCAACGAGGCGCGAGCCCTCTACATGTTGGCGAAGGTCCACCTGCTCACCGGTCATGGCGTCCGCTCACTGCACTACGCCGACGCCTGCCTGGATCAGTGCGTGCAACATGGCCTGGTCGACTTCGACCTTGCATACGCACACGAGGCGCGTGCTCGGGCCCTGCGCGAACTCGGTCGTGAGGAGGAGGGCTTGACGGCCTGGGCTGAGGCCAAGCAAGTTCCGGTTGCGGACCCGGAAGACCGCGACATCCTCGAAGCCGACTTCGCCGACGCCCCCGAAACCTGACCGGATCTGTTCCCCGGGGGTGGGGCGACGGGACCGGGAAATGGGGCGGGGGTAGCTTGGTCGTATCCGCTTACTTCGATCTCACTCTTTGCGCGCCTCAATTGGCGTGTTCGCAGCGCTCTTGCTGATTGGGTTCGGTGCACTTGCCGCCGACGCCGCTGCGCCCCGCGTCGTGGCACCAGCAGTTGACAACGCCGCCGACGCCACCGCACCGGCGAAACGTTTGCGGGTGGTGCCGCCGGCAAACTTTCCGATGGCACCCAGCCCGCAGTGCGACATCCTGAACAACTTCGGCGACCCCCGCAGCGGCGGTCGCTCGCACGCTGGCATCGACATCTTGGCGACTCTTGGCCAGGAGGTCTATGCGATGGTGGCTGGCACGCTGACAGTCAAGACGAGCGTGGGCGACGCGAACGCCAGCCTGTCGGGCAACCTCTGGCGGCTGACGGCGCCCGATGGCACCTACTACGTGTACGGCCACCTCTCGGGGTTCGCCCCCGGCCTCGCCAAAGGCAGCATCGTCTACAAGGGCCAATTGTTGGGTTACGTCGGTGACACGGGCAACCCGGGACCGGGCAACTATCACCTTCACTACGAGGTACACCCAGGGGGTGGCGCAGCGATCGATCCGCTGCCGTCCTTGCGTCCTCTGCCGGCAGCGTGCACGGTGTACGGATGAGTATTCCTGTTCCGTTGCCCGATCTTGGCTCGACGCTTTCGTCCTATCCGTGGGGTTACCTGGTGACCGTGGGCGACGATCAGCGGGCGCACTCGCTGGCGGTGCCTACCAGCTTCGATGGCACCTCGCTGCGCGCACCCGGCGGACGAACGGCGCGTCGCAATGTCGTGTCGCGCCCCGAGGTGACGATGGTGTTCCCACACCCGGCTGCAGGCGAGTACAGCCTGATTGTCGACGGCAGCGCGTCGGTGGACCGAGACGACGTGGTCGTGGTTCCCTCGCACGCTGTTCTGCACCGCCCTGCACTGCCGCGCACCTGAGCTGGCTCTCCCACTTTTCACCGACATGTCACCCGTCGGTAGTTGATCTTCGTCTGTCTGTACATACGACTACCGATGGGAGATGACATGAAGAACAAAATTCCTGCCCTTGCTGGTGCGGCAGTGTTGATTGCGGGTGTGATCAGCTTCACTTCAGCCGACGCTCAGCCTCGGTCGGCAAGAGCAAGGCTCGTGACCGCGCATTCGGTCGAGATCGGCACCGTCGATTTCACCAATGCGGGTGGGTACACCGAAGTGAAGGTTCGGCTCATCAATGCGCCGGGCATCGACGCGTTCCACGGC
Organism: Ilumatobacteraceae bacterium; assembly: GCA_031428795.1. Lineage (GTDB taxonomy): Bacteria > Actinomycetota > Acidimicrobiia > Acidimicrobiales > Ilumatobacteraceae > UBA668. The sequence goes on from JANOYI010000088.1 coordinate 7,528, forward strand.
TTTCACGTTCACGCCAACAACAACCCTGCAAACGGTGATGGGTGCATCGCCGATACGGCCCTGGCTCCGAGTACCTGGTTCGCCTCCGCCGACGGGCATTTCAAACGGGACGGCGAGTTGCACTCACATCATGCGGGCGACCTGCCCGTCGTGTACGTCAACGGTGATGGCAGCGTGGAGACCAAGTTCCGTATCGACACGATCGACTCGAGCGAACTTGTTGGCAAGGCCGTCGTCCTGCACGCTGGGCCCGACAACTACGCCAACATCCCGGCCAGTGGTGCCAATGGGTATACCCCCAACTCGGCCACTGCAATCCCGGCGACGAACAACACAGGCAACTCGGGCGATCGCATCGCCTGCGGAGTCGTCGAAGCCTGATGACAGATCAACGGTCAACCAGTGGGCTGGTCGAGCACGAAAGTGCCGACCAGCCCCTGACCGATCCGATGGTGCTGCCTGCCTTCGGCGATGTCGCTCGCAAGGACGTTGCGTTCATGTGGCGTTGGATCCTGCTGGCTGGCGCCGCCGGCGGCTGGGCGGGGCTTCTGGTCGGCGGCGTCCTTGGTCGAATCGCAATGTTCGTCCTGCGCAAGACCTCCGGCGACTTCGTGAACGGGATCGAGAGCGACGACGGGTTCACCATCGGCCGGGTCTCCACCTCCAGCCTCTTTCTGCTGTTCCTGACCATGGTTCTGGGAATGATCGTTGGCTTGGTCGTTGTGCTTGCTCGGAGTCAGCTGCGCGGCTGGCTGGGTGCGACTCTCCTCGTCCTTGCTGCTGGGATCTTGGGCGCAGCGGAGATCATCAAGCCCGAGGGCGTCGACTTCAACCTTTTGTCGCCGCTGCCTCTGGCCTGTGCGATGTTCACTGCGATTCCGCTGGGGGTGATTGCACTCACCCTGGTCTTTGCACATCGCTGGCGGGCCTGGTGGTGGCAGAGCCGTCGTCGAACTGTGGTCGCAATGGTGCCGTGGATATTGGCGCTGCCGGCGTTCTTCATCACGGTGCCGGCCGCGCTTGTCTCGTTCGCCGTTGGAGTCGCAGCGTTGCGAATCCGATTTGTTCGCCAACTGCTGACCAACCGCGTTGGCCAATACGCGGCCGCGGCAATCACCATTGCGATCTTGGTGCTGGCCTCGTCGGAGCTCTATAGCGACATCGTGGAGATCGTCAACTAGCTGGAACCAGCGGCCTCTAGCCGAGGTCGCGCAGGTCGAGCCCGAAGGCGGCTTGGAAGGCGTCGTAGTAGCCGTTGTCGTCTTCGGCGAGGTTGAGTGCGGTCCACTGCTCGTCGGTCATTGCTGCGCGCCCTTCGATCAGTTCCTTGGCGCCCCAGCTGACTGCGTACCGCAACCTCGGCTGGTCGGTGGTCACCGCGTGGTGAATCAGCTTGCCGACTTCGAACGGGTCGGTAGCGTGCGCCAGGCCGGCCGCGTACATCTGGAACATGCGTCGGTACGCGGCGTCGTACACACCGGTGCGGGTGGGGATGTCGGGGTTCTTGGCGAAGATGGCGGTCTTGGTGATGCCCGGTTCAACGATGATCACGCGGATGCCGAACGGAGCGACCTCTTGCGAGAGCTGCTCGCTGAGCCCCTCCAGTGCCCACTTGGAAGACACGTAGGCGCTCTGTGCAAGCGCGGCGATGCGGCCGACGACGGAGGTGACGTTGACGATGGCCCCGCGACCGCGTTCGCGCATGCCCGGCAGCACCTCGTTCTGGCAGCGAACAGCGCCGCACAAATTGACGTTCATCACTTCCAAATGGTCGGCGGCGGTGCTGTCCTCCACCGTTGCGTTGCTGCCGACGCCAGCGTTGTTGACCAGCACGTCGACCACGCCGCCAGTGGCCGCCATGATCTCCGCGAAGCCGTTGCGAACCGACTCATCTGAGGCGACGTCGAGCTCCACCAGGTTGACTTCCACTCCCGCAGCCGCGGCCATGGACTGCAACTTGCCGGCCTTGTCGAGGCTGCGAACCGTTCCGAAGACCACGTGACCCTGCGAGGCGAGGTGGATGGCTGTGGCGCGGCCAATGCCGCTGTTGGCGCCTGTGACGACCGAGATGCTGCTCATGACCGCCGAGCGTAGGCGGTGCCGTGACTGCGCTATGCAGCCGGGTCGGCGGCCGCAGCCCACTGGTCGGTGATCGGTTCGAACTCGTCGAACCACACCGGGTCGGGGTCGCAGCCGATTGCCAAGCTGCGTACCGTGTCGCCGTCGGTGAGGATGATGTCGAGCAGCAGCAAGCCCTGGGCCATGTGGGCCCGTCGCAACGCGTGATAGCCGCGCCGGTCTGCGTCGCGAGGTGGCCCGAAGTAGACGTCGGCATTCACCTCGATGCACAGGGTCTGGCAGAACGACGCTTCCAAACCTGGTAGCTCCACACGGCCTACCAGTAGACCTATCTCGGGTGGAGGGTCGAGCAGCAGGGCTGTCACCTGCCGACGCTCGTCGAGCAACACGACCACCTCGTTGAGCACGGGAAGGCCGAGGATGTCGGTGGCCAGCATGGCCGCCTCACCGAAGCCGGCGACAACGATGGGCTCGTCGGGGTCGGGGTAGCAGATACCCCAGTGATAGTCACCGGATTGCAGGGGCAACGCGGGCTGACCGCGACCTGGCGCGCGAAAGCGAGGTTTGAACGGCTGGGGGTGGGACGGCATGTGTCCTCCGAAGTGAAGGGTGTCTCCGAATTGCGGAGAGCTGATTCCGGGGGGAAGCCGTTATTGCGGAGACTATCGGTGTGTCAGAGCAGTTGCGCGACGTGCGGCGCGATCTCTTCCGACGTCGCCATCGGACCGAAGCGATGGGACACATTGCCCTCGCGATCAATCAGGAACTTCTCGAAGTTCCACGTGATATCGGCGTCTGCAGTCTGGCCGCGGAGCCATTGATACAGCTCGCACGAGCCCTCGCCGTTCACCTCGATCTTGGAGAACATCGGGAACTCGACGCCGTACTTGGACGTCGCGAACTCGAGAATCTCTTCGTCGGTGCCTGGCTCTTGCCCACCGAACTGATTGCACGGGAAACCCAACACGGAAAAACCGGCGGCATTGTTTTCGTCATGAAGCGTACGCAGACCTGCGTACTGAGGCGTGAGGCCTCAACCACTCGCGACGTTGACAATGAGGAGCACCTGGCCGCGGAAGGCAGCGAGACTCACCTTTTCTCCAGTGATGGACCGCATGCTGAGGTCATAGTTGAGTGACATTCGTGCACCTTACCGCGGGCGGTGGTGCCAACGCTGTGCCACGCGGTTGCCGAGTTCCAGCAGCGGCCACGCCATCGCGATGAAGCCGGCTGCCACTGCGTACGCCCAGAGTTTGGTGATCGGTAGCTCGAACAGGCGACGACTCCACGGCATCACGAAGGCCAAACCGAACAGCGTCACCATCGTCGCCACGAGGGCTGTGCGCAGTCGGTTCAGTGGGCGTGCGACGCGATAGAGATTCATCAGCGCCACCGAGCCGGCGACCAGTACCGCGATCGTGCGAGCGTGGTCCTCGTCGATCGATTCATCGATCTGGACGATCGCGAAAACGCTCATGGTCGCGATCGCGATGACCACGCCGGCAGGGACTGCCTTGCCGAGCACGCGGCGCAGAAAGCCATCACTGACCCGCTGGTCGTTGGGCTCGAGCGCGAGGAAGAACGAGGGCACCCCGATGGTGAACCAACTGAGGATGGAGAGGTGGATTGGCCGCAGGGGGTAGGCGAGCGCGAACACGCCGGTGAGGATGGAAAGAATCACCGAGTACGTGGTCTTGGCGAGGAAGAGGCTGGCGACCCGCTCGATGTTGTTGATGACTCGGCGACCCTCGCTGACCACCGCCGGCAACGCGGAGAAGTTCGAGTCCATCAGCACCAACTGGGCAACGCCGCGGGTGGCCTCGCTACCCGACGCCATAGCGACGCCGCAGTCGCTGTCCTTCAGTGCAAGCACGTCGTTGACACCGTCGCCTGTCATCGCCACGACATGTCCACGAGCCTGCAGTGCCTGCACCATCGCCCGCTTCTGGTGCGGCGTGACGCGACCGAACACGGTGCCGTTGACGATCGCGTCGGCGAACTCCTCGCTGTCTTCCGGAGGCAGCGTGGTGGCGTTGACGTTGTCTTCCCAGCCCGCCAGACCCGCGCGCCGCGCGACGGCGCCGACCGTGACGTTGTTGTCGCCACTGATCACCTTCACGATCACGCCCTGGTCGGCAAAGTACTGCAGCGTCTCGGGCGCATCGGCACGCACGATGTCTTCCAGCAGCACCAACGCGACTGGTTGCACGGCGGACAGCGCGGGTTCCGTGCCGTCGGCGAATGTCCCGTCGGTTGTGGCCAGCACAAGTACCCGCTGGCCGAGCGCTGCATGCTCTTCAACCTGCTGTTGCAGGTCGCCGGCGTACGCAGTCGTGAGCACGTTCTCGGGCGCACCCAGAATCCAGCTGCCGTGGTCGGCGAACGTCATACCGCTCCACTTGCGAGCGGAGGAGAAGGGCACGCGACCGGTGACGGCCCACGTGGTCGCCTCGGTGAAGTGCCCATTCAGTGCTTTGGAGGTGGCATTCGGGTCGGGGTCCAGTTGGGCGAGAGCGGCCAGCGCTAGATCGATGGCGGCGGCGTCTTCGTCGGCCATTGGCTCTACGCCCGAGACCTCTAGCGAGCCCTCGGTGATGGTGCCGGTCTTGTCGGCGCAGAGCACGTCCACTCGGGCAAGTACTTCGATGGCGGGCAACTCTTGCACCAGGCAGCGTTGGCGGGCGAGCCGCACCACGCCGACAGCGAACGCCATGCTTGTCAGCAGCACCAGACCCTCGGGCACCATGCCGACCAGCCCGGCGACGGTGCTGATGACGGACTCGCGCCAGCCCTCGTCGCGCCGAAAGAACTGGCTGCTCGCCAAGAGCAATCCGACGGGAATGATCATGTAGCCGACCCACTTGACGATGCGGTTGACGTCGTTGCGCAGCGGCGAGTTGACCAAAGTGAAGCGCCTGGCTTCCTCGGCCAGTTTGGCGGCATAGTTCTCGGCACCGACCTTGGTGACCACCATGCGGCCGGTGCCGGCAACGACAGCGCTACCACTGAGGACATCGTCGCCCGGGGTTTTCACCACTGGGTCGGCCTCACCCGTCAGCAGTGACTCGTCGATCTCTAGGTTCTCGCTGGTAAGCACGGTGCCGTCGGCCACGATCTGCGCTCCCGCACGGAGCTCGACCACGTCGTCCTGCACCAGTTCATGCACCTGCAACTCGGTGACCTTGCCGTCGCGCACGGCATGCGCCCTGGGTGCGCTGACCACGCTGAGTTGGTCGAGCACCTTCTTGGCGCGGAGTTCTTGCACGACGCCGATGACGCTGTTGGCCACGATGACGCCGCCGAACAGCGCGTCCTTCGGGCTGCCGGCGATGATGACGAGCGCAGCCAGGATGCCGACCACCGCGTTGATCGGTGTGAACACGTTGCCGCGGATGATCTGGCTGATGGTGCGTGTGGGTACCGCGGGGATGGCATTGGTGAGGCCGCGGGCGACTCTGTCGGCTACTTCGGCTGCGGTCAGCCCCGTCGTTGGGTCCGTCATAGAGTCAGTCGTCGTGTCAGTCGTCAGGTCGCTCACGGGGCGAACCTACCCGAGCGAGGCCGCTGACAACCCTTGTGCCCGCAACTGGGTCTTCCCAGAACCAGACGTACGCTTCTGGGAAAGCCCAGTTGTGCGTCAGGATGCGAAACGCGGCGCTGCGAGCGTTGGTTAGCGTGGCGGCATGAGCATTGCCGACGAGAAGTACGTCCTACTCACCACGTTTCGCAAGAACGGCGACGCTGTTCCGTCACCGGTGTGGATTGTCGCCTTGGCTGATGGCAAGGCCGGTTTCACCACCGATGAAGTGTCGGGCAAGATCAAGCGCATCCGCAACAACTCCAAGGTCACCTTGCAGCCGTGCAGCATGAGGGGCACGCCCAAGGAGGGATCATCCTTCGTCGCCGCGACTGCTGAGGTGCTGCTGGGCGCCGACGCGCAGCCGACTCGCGACGCGATCAGGAAGAAGTACTCGTTGATGACCCAGCTGTTCAAGGTGGGTGAACTGTGGCGCAAGGTCCGCCGCAAGCCTGAACCCGTCGTCTGCGCAGTGCGCCTGACGCTCTCCTGAACAACTGC
>JANOYI010000089.1:0-21287 GCA_031428795.1 Ilumatobacteraceae bacterium
CGCAGGCTGGCTGAGCGACTGGATCATCGCTTGACACGAGGAAGCCGACATCGACTCCAGGGAATGCACCAGGTTGATGTAGTCGCGGGTGGCGTCGTCGGACGGCTCGATCGCTTTGGCATTGTCGGTTGCGGGAGCACCGTTTTCAACGCGCTCGAATATCGGGTTGATGGCGGAATCATCGAGTCGGGTATTGCCGCACGTCCATGGCTCAGCGCCGGCCTCTACGGCCAGCGCATTGAACGTTTCAGCTGCGGCCATGTGATGCGCTTGAAACAGCGTGACCACTTCGGTCTGGTCGCCGAGGTCGGGAAGCGTGTCGCTGGCCTTCGCCAAGAAACCGCCTTCGAGAATGTGTGCGTACGCATTGGCGATGGACGTGGAGACGCCAGCCATGGTGCGCAGCAGGACGCCGTCGTTGACGACCGCATCCTCGAGGGGGGGTGTGGAGGCGCCTTCGCCGACGCGACCGACAGTGCCCGCCTCGGTGTTGTCGCTGCACGCCGCAATCGCGAGTGCGGCGGCCGTCAGACCGCCAAGGCGGAACAGCCCGCGGCGATCGACGCCATGTGACTCAGAGCCCTGATCATCGAGGTGGAGTGGAGTTTCGTTGGTCATGTTGTTCACCCTTCGCCCACGAGGGACGCTGCTTCTTCGTCGACCAGCAACACAGTGAGATCGGTCTCCCCGGCAAGATCGGCCAGCACAGTGCAGTACCGGGCCTCGTTCATCTGGATGGAGGCGATGAGAGTGCCACCGTCAGTGCCGACCAGCTTGGCAATCACATCGCCGTGCGTGGCCACCGCTGTGGACTCGAGCGCACCGGCCGAAGCCAACACTGCATCGATCGCCCCGCTGAAGCCGGCCATGTTGGCGTCGAACACTTCCTGCGAAATGCTGTTGGGAGCGTCGCGGCCCAGCAGGCCCGACAGCGCCTGGGCGTAGGCCAGGTGTGCATCTCGGATGAACGTGACGACAGCTGCCTGCTCATCCGACCAGCCGCTGACCTTCAGTGCCTCGTTGTACAGGGCGACGGCCGTGGCCTCTACCTGTTGCGCAAAGCTGAGCAACGCAACATCCTCGGTCGTTGGCCGCTGGGGCGGAGCCGTGGTGGTCATTGCGGCCTCTGTGCTGGCTGGCTCGGTGGTGGCCGACGCAGCGGCTCGCCCACTGAGAAATGGCAGCAGCGACAACGCTGCGCCACCAACACCAGCACCCATGATGGCGCGACGGCCCATGCCGCTGTGTTCGGGGTGCGGTCGGCTATCAGACAATGCGGCATCGGCGCCGGACTCAGTCACTTCGATCTCCACTCGGGGTATTCCTTTCGAAACGATCACCCCTAGCTTTCCCGGCCGGAGGTGAGCAGAGCAACTCTAGAAGTCCAGAGCCGACAGGGCGGGTATCCAACTCTTGGAACGTTGCACGGCTCGGGCCCACTGAACGCGGTCGAGTTGGCCATTTGGGTCCACGGTTGTGCGTGGCTGCCAGGCGTCGGCGATGTCGTCGAATGAGCTCCACACGCCCACTGCCAGGCCCGCAAGGTAGCCAGCGCCGACCGTTGTGGCCTCCGTGTGGCGTGACACCTCCACCGATTTGCCGGTGGCATTGGCCAGCGCCTGCACGAATGTTGGATTCTCGCTCATCCCGCCATCAATTCGCAGTACGGGGACATCGCGGCCGGTGCCAGCCTGCGCGGCGTCAATCAGATCGGCGCCACGGTGCGCAATGCCTTCCAGCACGGCGCGAGCGATTTGTGGGCGGCCACTGCCGCGTGTGAGGCCCAAGAGGGTGCCGCGAGCGCCGTAGTCCCAATGCGGCGTGCCGAGCCCCATCAACGCCGGCACGTACACCACGCCGTCGGTGGTGTCGCACTGCGAAGCGACGTCGTGGCTGTGCGCGGGGCTGTCGAGAATGCCGAGGTCGTGCACCAGCCATTCAACATTGGTGCCAGCGGAGAGCATGATTGCTTCGATGCCCCACGTGAGAGCGCCGTTGCGGCTCCAGGCCACGATTGGGAAGATGCCCTCGGGGGTGCGGTTGCCCGTGGCTGGGGCACCGGCGTCGGTGCACATGTCGAGCATGCCGCCAGTGCCGAACGTGATCTTTGCCTGGCCGGGCCGCACACAGCTTTGCCCGACAAGGCTGCCCTGCTGATCGCCGACGAGAGCAGCGAGAGGGGGCGCACCCGGCAACGCGCTGGCCGCACCGAACACCGACGACGTGTCGACCAGAGTCGGCAGCATCGTTGTGGGAATGTTCAACTTCTCGCAGGCCGACGCGGACCATCCAGATGCGTCGGGCCGCAGGAGGCCAGTGACCGCAGCGTTGGAGTGGTCGGTGACATGCACGCTGCCGTTGCTGAGCACCCATGCAATCCACGTGTCGACGGTGCCGAAGCAAAGATCGCGCTCGCGGTTCGGGTCGTAAGTGGTCAGCAGCCACGCGACCTTGGTGGCCGACTGGTTGGGCGCCAACTGCAAGCCGTGGTCCGACTTGGCGGTGATGCAATCGAACACAGTGCGCAGGTCTTGCCATCCCAGGCCCGGCCCGACCGGCTCGCCCGTGGCCCGATCCCACACGATGGTGCTGGCCCGCTGGGCCGTGATACCGACGGCCAACACAGGGCCGCCCTCGGCGAGAGCGGCGTGCGCAACCTCCAGCACCGCTGCTGCCATTCCGACCGCGTCGAACTCGACGAGGCCCGGAAACGTCGACGACGGTGGGAACGCTCGGTAGTGGAGCGCTGTGATTTCACCGTCCGGACGCATGACTGCTGCCCGCAGACCCGACGTACCCACGTCTACGACGAGAACACTCATTGGAGACCCCCATCACCATCTCGCTCGACGTCTCGGAGCTGACCGCGTTCGGCCGATGGCATCAGGCCGCGCTTGCGCAGCGCGCTACCAAGCCCGCCGCCGACGAGGCCGGCGGTGATCACCATCGTGAAGACGAACAGGACGGGTATCCAGTTGATCGAGCCGCCGCGGAAGAGTTTGATCATGATGAACACGGACTGCGCGGCGACGTAAGTGCCCCCGGCGCAGACCAAGCCGTGCATCAGCGGAAAGCCGGTGCGTTGCACCCACGCTGCGATGCCGGCGCCCAGGGCGAAGCCGCCCAATGCTGCCAGCCACAACACCGCTACCCACGGCGAGTTCTCGTCATTGTCGGCCACAAGACTCGACCCGACGGAGAATGGCACGGCAAACACCAACGAGACCCAGGCACCTTGCTTGAGAGCTGTCGGGTCGAGTGTGTTCATGGCCAGCTCACCGTACCGAACGATGTCGTCAAGGCCATCTTGCCGGGGTTGAGAATGCCATTGGGGTCGAGCGCGGACTTCAACGACTGCAGGACTGGAAGAGCGGTGCCCAATGCCTGTGGCATGAACCTGGCCCTGTTCAGACCCACACCATGGTGGTGCGACAGGTTGCCGCCGTGGTCGAGCACGGCCCGCTGGCCGGCGTCCCACAAGGCGATGTACGTGACTTCCACCTCATCGGCGGGGGGAGTGGCAGCGAAGGTGAAGTACAGGCAGGCGCCATCCAGGTAGCTGTGCGACAGGTGGCATGTTGCCGCCCGTGCATTCGGCACAGCGAGCATTGCCGCCGGTACCTCACGGAAGATTTCGGCCAGCGCAGCCCACGGTGCAGCAATCTCCAGCGTGTCGACCACGAAGCCCTTGCGGGTGAGTGCCTGTAAAGCGCTGGTGTCGTTGCGGTGATGCATCCACTTCTCAACCAGATCTGACGGCAGCTGCGCGGCCGCCGCACACTCCTGCTCGACGACGGACATGGTTGCGTCAATGAGACCCTCGTCGCCTTCGTCAAGAACGAGCAGCACGCAGTATTCGCCGTCGCCTCCCTGCCCGCGCTGACTCTCAGCAGCGTCGTACAGCCGCAGGACTGCAGGCGTGGCGCCGCGGCGGAGAATGCGACGGCAGGCCTCGAGACCGGCCTCGAAGGTGTTGAAGGCGAACGCTGCCCGACGTTCGGCGGGTGGCACGGGGTGGGCCTTGAGCCACACCCGGGTGACGACGCCGAGCGTGCCCTCACTGCCGATGAACAGCTGCGAGAGATCGGGCCCCTGCGCGCCGGCCGGGAAACCGCCGGTGCATATCACGGTGCCGTCGGCCAGTACGACCTCGAGTCCGACCACCATCTGCTCGATCTTGCCGTACCGGGTGCTGTATTGGCCTGCACCGCGACAGGCCACCCACCCCCCGACGGTCGCAATGTCGTAGCTCTGAGGGAAGTGGCCGATGGTGAGGCCGTGCGTGCCCTGCAGCTCGTCCTCAAGGTCTGGTCCGAATGTGCCGGGCAGCACCTCGACGATGCCTGAGATTTCGTCGACTGACACGATGCCCTGCATCGCCGTCATATCGAGGAGGACTCCTCCAAAGAGCGGGAGGGAGGCGCCGACCACGCCGCTGCGACCGCCTGCCGGGGTCACCGCTACCCCCGTCCGATTGCACAGCGCCAGCACGGCCGCGACTTCGGCTGTGCTGGTTGGGCGTGCAATGACCGCTGCTCGTTGGGGTACCTGTCCGGCCAGTGACCAGTGCATTGCCAGCGGCCACCAGTCACGGCTGGCCTCGGCGGTTGCGACGACGTCGCTCACGGTTGCGCACAGCTCGGCGAGTTGGGTGGTGAAACCGTCCGGCAGCGCGACGGGGTTAGCGAACCGCGAGGCCGTGCCGGTGAGCTCGATGGGCGAGGTCGGTTGCATCATGACGTGGCCTCCACGGTCGTTGCCACGCTCTGATGTGATGCTTCGACTTCTGCGGCGCACTGGGCGGTGAAGTGAGCGAGTTGGCGGGCGGTTTCGTCGACATCCCATCCGAGCTCGGTGGCCATGACTTCGGCTGCCGCAGGTGCCGCCGCGAGCGCGGCAGCACGATTCAGCAGTCGTGCGCGGGTGCGGCGGGTCAGCACGTCGTCGAGCGACAGCGCCATCTCCTCGCGCGCTGCGTACACGGCCTCCGCGCGCAGATACGGCAACCCGTCCACAAGCGGCTGGCCCAACGACGCGTCAACGGCGATCAGTGCCTGCACGTCGGCCACCAGCGACCCGTAGCGGTGAGCCAAGTGGCCGGCCGCAGTGCCGGCGGGCTGCTCACGAAAGCCCTTTGCTCCAAGAAACTGCAGCGAGCGTGTGCGGCACTTGGCTTTCACGCCCAAACGCGCGACCACGGCATCGATGGTGTCTTGGGCCATCTCGCGATAGGTCGTGAGTTTGCCGCCGGTGATGCTGATGACGCCGCTGCCGCTGGTGTTGAGGGCATGGTGGCGTGAGAGGTCGGCGGTGCGTCCCGATTCGGCAGCCTTCACCAGTGGGCGGAGTCCCGCCCACACGCCGGTGATGTCGCTGGCGGTCACCCCGCTAGTGGTGCTGAAGTTGAGTGCCCGCAGCACGTAGTCGATGTCGTCCTTGGTGCACTGCGGGTCGATGAGCGGGCCGTCGTAGTCGGTGTCGGTAGTGCCGACATAGCAGTGCTCGAACGTGCCGTCAGCACGAGGCCCCCATGGCACCAGGAAGAGGCTGCGTTTGTCCTTGGGCACGGGAATGACAACGGCGATGTCGTTGCGCACCTTGTCCCAAGGCACCGTGATGTGCACTCCCTTGGCGGGACGGATTGAATCTGGGTGCGTGCCTTCGTCGAGTGCGCGAACGTCGTCGGCCCACACTCCGGCGGCGTTGACGATGACCCGCGCCCGCACAGCAAATCGACGACCGTCGGCCTCCACTACTGCGCCGGATGCTTTGCCGTCGCGACCCTTCGTGACCTCGACGAGAGTGCACCGATTGGTGACCGCCGCCCCGTACGAGGCGGCCGTGCGGGCAATCGTCAGCACCAGCCGCGCATCGTCCGCGGCGGCGTCGTAGTACAGGTACGCGGAGGCCAGCCGGTCCTTTGCCATCGTGGGCAGGTGCGCCAGCGCGGCCGGCGCTCGCAACCGCTTGTGGAACTTGCCGATTCGCCACCCGCCGGTGAGGTCGTACATCCACATCAGCGAGCCCATTGCTCGCGCAATCTTGCGTGACACGACCCCGTCTTTGGTGAGGATGGGAATCATGAACGGCATCACGCTGACCAGATGCGGGGCGTTCTTGCGGAGACGCTGTCGCTCGTGCAGCGCCTCGTACACCAGGCGTGGATCGTCTTTCAGATACCGCAGCCCGCCGTGAACCAGTTTCGAGCTCTTCGACGACGTGCCCGACGCGAAGTCGTCCCGCTCGATCAGAGCGGTGCGAAGACCACGCGATGCCGCGTCGAGTGCCGCTCCAGCGCCGGTGATGCCAGCGCCGACTATCAAGACGTCGAATTCTTCCTGCTCCAGCCTGGTCAGCATCAGATCGCGTTGGAAGGGTGCGGCACGCATCGCGCACATCCTAGGGAGATGAAGTGGTGCTCTTGGCAGTCGGTGGGCCCGAAAGAGACGACGTAGAGTTCGCCCGTGAATCTCGACGGAACGCAGACACATAGGAACCTGTTAGAGGCATTTGCCGCCGAAAGCCAGGCGAATCGCCGCTTCATCTGGTTCGCGCAGAAGGCAGATGTGGAGGGTTACCCCGACGCAGCAATGCTGTTCCGTTCGGTAGCCGAGAGCGAAACCGGGCACGCGCACGGGCACCTCGAGTACCTGGCCCTGGTCGGTGATCCAGCGACAGGTGAGCCGATTGGCGACACGGAGGACAACTTCAAGTCGGCAGTCGCCAGCGAGACCTACGAATACACCCAGTTGTACCCGAGCTTTGCCAAGACAGCCCGCGAAGAAGGCCTTGACGAGATCGCCGACTGGTTCGAAACGCTGGCCCGAACTGAGACGAGCCATGCCAGCCGTTTGGCGCAGGGCCTGAAAGCTCTGCAATGACAACGACGTACGACCCGAAGCATCCGCAGTATTTCGATGAGGCCGATGTTCGCAATGAACTGACCAGGGTGTTCGACCTGTGTCACGGCTGTCGGCTGTGCGTCGAGTTCTGCACGTCCTTCCCAACGCTGTTCGAGATGATCGACAGGCACAACGACCAAGACGCTGGCCGCCTCACGCCCGCTCAGCAAGACCAGGTCGTCAGCGAGTGCTTCCAATGCAAGCTCTGCCACGTCAACTGCCCGTACACGCCTGACCTGCACGAGTGGTCGCTGGACTTCCCGCGGTTGATGCTGCGAACCGACGCGATGCGCCATGCCAATGGTCAGGTCTCTTTGCGCGACCGCGCCACCGACAAAGTGATGGGCCACACCGATCTCTTGGGGAAGGCCGCCACGCTGTCGGCGCCCTTGGCCAACAAGTTGATCGAGGCCAAGCCAGGCGGCGTCGTGCGCAAGGCAATGCAGGCCGCCACCGGCGTGTCCGCAGTGCGCCTGTTGCCTCCCTACGCTCGGCAGCGGTTCAGTACATGGTTCAAGAAGCGTCCGAAGGTGCGCATCGCGAAGCGGCAGGGACGGGTTGCAATCTTTCCCACGTGCCTGGTCGAATATCAGCAGCCGCAGATCGGTCATGACCTCGTGAAGGTGTACGAACGCAACGGCATTGAATGCTCCCTGGCGGATGGCGTCGGTTGCTGCGGCGCCCCGTGGCTACACAGCGGCGACGTGAAGGAGTTCACGAAGGTCGCCGAGAAAAACGTGGCGGCGCTGGCGAAGACCGTTCGAAAGGGCCACGACATCGTCGTGGCGCAGCCCACCTGTGGCTATGTGTTGAAAAAGGACTACGTCGACTACGTCGGCGGTCCCGACGCGGAGCTGATCGCCGCGCGCACCTTCGATGCTGCGGAGTATCTGATTCGAATCCACAAGGGTGAAGGCACCTCGCTCGACACTGACTTCACCGGCTTCGTGCCCAACACGGTCACGTACCACACGCCCTGCCACCTCAAGGCGCAGAACATCGGGTTGAAGAGCCGCGACCTGATGAAGCTGACTGGCACCAAGGTGAAGTTGGTTCAGCAGTGCAGTGGAATCGACGGCATGTGGGGCCTGCGTGCCGAGAACACCGACATCAGTATTCCTCTTGCGAGCAAGCTGGGTGACGAGATTCGCCGGGCCGGCGGCGACGTGGTCGCTGGGGACTGCCATCTCGCCAACACGGCGATCACCGAGCAGACGGGCGAGGTGCCGCAGCACCCGCTGCAAATTGTTGCCCGCGCCTATGGCATCGCCGAGGAAGGCGAAGCGTCGCGAGATCGCCAACCGCGGTGGTGAACCAAAAGGCGCGCAAAAAAGACACAAAGAGGGTCTGGCGCTGGACCTACGACTGAACCTAGATTCAGAGCCGCTGGCGAGGGGACCGCTTTGCCAGTCAATGACAATGGGGGCATTTTCGTGTCGGCCAAAGAGATCGTGTGGCGTCAACTAGGGGCATGCAGGGGTTTGGAGCCCGGCGTCTTCTATCCGGACGACGAGGACGAAGCGCTTGAGGCGAAGGCGGTCTGCGCCGACTGTGGCGTGCGCGTTGCCTGCTTGGAGTATTCGTTGCAAGTGCGCGAGAAGGCTGGCGTCTGGGGGGGCGCCACCGAGCGCGAGCGTCGGCGGATGATCCGTCAACGGCGTCGCACCGCGTAACTGTGCGTTGCACCGCCGAGCGGCATCACTAGCCTCACAGCACTATGAGTCAAATCGACGACCTGGGTGGCTGGCCCGCGCTCTTGACTGAGCTTCTCGAGCGGCGCGACCTGCCCGCCTCGCACGCTCGTGCAGCGATGGCAACCATTCTCGCGGGCGAGGCAACTGCCGCGCAGCTGATTGGTTTTGTGGTTGCCCTGAAGGCGAAGGGTGAGTCGCCCGAGGAAATCTCAGGTTTGCTCGACGCCGTACTCGAGGCCGCCACGCTGGTGCCGTTGTCGCCCGAGTTGCAGGCGTCCGCGGTCGACATCGTCGGCACCGGCGGCGACCGCAGCCACAGCATCAATGTCAGCACCATGGCGGCAATCGTGACGGCGGGCGCTGGAGTGCCGGTGTGCAAGCACGGTGCCCGCGCCGCTAGTTCGCAGTGCGGCACCGCCGACGTGTTGGAAGAGCTAGGCGTCGCTGTCGAGCTGTCGCCGCAAGGCGTGGTCCGGTGCGTGGAGGAGGCAGGCATTGGCTTTTGTCTCGCCCCCCGCTACCACCCCGCATTTCGCTTCGCCGCGCCCAGCCGCCGCGAGATCGGTATCCCAACCGTGTTCAACATGCTGGGGCCAATGGCCAACCCGGGCCGGGTCAAGAGACAGCTCATCGGTGTCGCCAACCCGGGGGTTGCCGAGCGGATGCTGGCCTCCCTGCGTCTACACGGCTCGCATCGTGCCTGGGTCGTGCATGGAAACGGTCTCGACGAACTCACCACCACGGGTACGTCAACCGTCCTGGCGCTCGACGACGACACGGTGCGCAGCTTCACGGTCGACCCCGTGTCGCTCGGCCTGGCGCCGGCAATCCTGGATGAGCTGGTCGGTGGTAGCCCGGCCGTCAACGCCGATGTGGTGCGACGGGTGATGGGCGGCCAGCACGGCGCGCACCGCAACATCGTGGTGCTCAACGCGGCAGCGGCCCTGGTGGTTGCCGGAGTTGTCGAGTCCATAGAAGCTGGATTGATTGTGGCCTGCGATGCCATCGACAGCGGCGCCGCCGCAGCAACGTTGGCCCGTTTCGTCGAAGTGTCGCAGCAGGCTGCCGAGGAGTTCGGTCACTGATGATCGTTCGAGTGCCGGCCTCGTCGGCGAATCTGGGACCTGGGTTCGACGCATTAGGCATGGCCCTCACGCTGCACGCCGAAGTAGGGGCCGGCGAGCCGAACGATGGCGCGCAGGTTGCCGACGAGTTCCACCCGGCCACCATCGCTTTTCGATCCCACGGTGGCGAGGGTCCGCTCTGGGTCCGCTCTCCGATTCCTGTGGGTCGCGGCATGGGCTTCAGCGGGGCGGTTCGCGTCGGAGCTTTGGTGGCCGCGCATGCGCAGCGTCACGGCGCTGACCATGATGCACTGCAAGCTGCCCTCCCTGAATTACTACGGCTGGCGACTGAGTTGGAAGGGCACGCCGACAACGTGGCGGCATCGCTCTACGGCGGCATCGTCGCAACCGCAGGCGGTCACGCGGTTCGTGTGCCGCTGTCGTTCGATCCGGCGATGGTGATGTGGGTGCCATCGTTTGCGACGTCAACCGACGAGTCGCGCGGCAAACTCGCCGCGGAGGTGCCGATGGCCGACGTCGTGTTCAACATCGGCCGCACGGCGTTGCTGGTCGCCGCCTTGGCGGCAGGCGACGTGGACGTTCTGCGTGCAGCGACGCAGGACCGAGTGCACCAGGACGTACGATTCGCGACAGCGCTGCCATCGAGGATCGCGCTCGGGGCAGCCCTCGATGCGGGCGCATGGGCTGCATGGCTGAGCGGTTCAGGCCCCACGGTTGCTGCGATGTGCGCCGTCGACGAAGCTGAAGCTTTGGCTGCAGCGCTGCCCGACGATGGCCACACCAAGATCCTGCGTATCGATCACGCTGGCGCGGTCATCGAGGCTGCTTGACGCGCCGAGTTGTGACGTTCAGTAATGCGTTCGGTGACGCGTTCAGGCAGCGCCGGCCAATCGGGTGACTTCGCGCACCGGTGTGGTCGGCCAGGTCCATTCGCCGCTGCACCAGAGCAACCGCGCGTGGAAGCTGGCCCTGTCGATGGCGCGGGCCAGGCAGAGCACCTCGTCGGCCGCATGGCGAGGTAGCGGCATGGGGAACGCGGGTGAATCGGGTGGTGCCAGCTCCAGTCCGGTTGCCAGCTGGTCGACCTGTCGAGCGCTCTGCAGCACCCCGTTGCAGATGTGCAACACCGTGTCGTGTATCTGCACACCAACGTCACCGGCGGCACGCAATTGATCGAAGAGACGCTGCCGGGTCACGGCCGACGCAAACGCATTCGCACGGTCCCGCATGGTGGCCGCTTCCTCGTACCGCCGCTCGCCGGCGAGAGCGGCAACCTTTGCCCACAGCGGGTCGAGTACCAGTTGCGGTGACGTGGCGAATGCAGCCATCACCTGGGTGACGACCCGCCAGTAGGTGGCCTCGTCAGCGGTGCCGCTGCACGGGCACATCGCAACGCCGAGGCGGGCGCCGGTGCATGGGGCCGCGTCGACAGTCGGCTTGAAGGTGCGTCCGATGCGCGTCGTGCACCGTCGAATCGGCAGCGCTGATTGCACGGCTTCGATGACTGTTGCTGCTGTCGCCCGCGAGGCGAGTGGACCGATGTGAACGCCCGTAGCCGCAGGCTCGTTGGTGACCACTAGACGCGGCCACGCCTCGTCGGTAGTAAGGCGCACGTAGCAGTACTTCTGCCATGTCGTTCCTACGCGGTTGTAGCGCGGGTTGAGACGGTGCAGATAGCGCAGTTCCAGCACCTCGGCACTGACCGGATCGGAGGTGGCCGTGTGCACGAGGCGCTGGGTCTCGCGCAGCATCGGGCCAATCTTGCGCCGGTCGTCGCTGCCGAAATAGCTGCGCACCCGCTGTCGAAGATTGGTGGCCTTGCCGACGTACAGGACCTCGTCGTTGGCACCCAGAAATCGGTAGACGCCCGGGGAACGGGGGAGGTGATGGGTGAGCTTGAGCTTGCCTGCCTGCGGGTGCCCACCCATCTTGGGCAGCATCACCAGGTCGTCAAGACCCAACACCCCGAGACCGGCAGCGCGCTCGAGCAGCAGGTGTAACAGGTCGGTGGTGGCAAGCGCGTCGTCGAGCGCACGGTGGCTTGGCCGGTGGTCGAGCCGAAAGCATCTGGCCAGCGTGCCCAGTTTGCAATCTGGCACTTCATCGCGCACCAGACGGCGGGCGAGGGGAAGGGTGTCGATGACGGTGTTGCGCAGCGCGGGGCGGTCGCTACGCAGTAAGGCGGCGTTGATAAAGCCCATGTCGAAGCCGACGTTGTGCCCAACAATGACGGCGTCGCCGATGAACTCCTGGAGCGTGGGAAGCACCGTCTCCACACGAGGCGCCTTGGCAACCATCGAGTGCGTGATACCCGTGAGGACTGTGACGCTGGGGGCGATTGCCCTACCGGGATTTATCAGCGTGGCCATCGTTCCCAGGCACTCCCCACGGCGCACCTTGACCACCCCGATCTCGGTCATCATGTCGCCACCACGGTCGCTGCCAGTGGTCTCGATGTCGAGCACGCAGAACGTGACGTCGGCGAGCGGCGTTCCGAGATCGTCAAAGGAGCGCTGCACAGGTCGCAAGTTGACCACGAACACCCGTTCGCTGTCAAGAACGGGTGTTCGACCTTGGCTCGTCGCGGGAGGTCGGTAGCCTGACGACATGCCTTCCGAGATCAGCCCCGATGTCGGCGGGTCGTCGCCGAAGCGGCTGAGTGATCGATCGCTGCAGTCAGCTCTCGAGTTCGCGGTAGGTATCGCCGCTGCTGGTTCCAAACTGCGCCCGCCGCTGCCGTTTCCCACTGGCCTCAAGCCCTACCTCCGCTTTCATCGCCTTCCGGCTGCTGCGATGGCGAAGGTACGTGAGGCGGTCGAGGGCGACACAGTGTTCCTGGGGCGCTTGGGAATGGTGGCGACAGACGAGCTCCTCGATGAGGTCGGCATGTTGTGGCTCAAGCGCCCAGAGGGCTGGCACGCTGCCGCAGAAGCAATCACTGCGAAGGCAGACGAGGTACCCGGCGATGATGCCGCGGAGCTTCGCCGCGAGCAACGTCGCCGTGATGCGGCCGAAGCCTCGGCAATCCGGTCCCGCTTGGAGGTTGCGTCGCTGCGCGACCAACTGGAGGCCGAGCGATCTGCCCGCAGCGCCGCCGAGATGCAGCTGGCAGCCGTTCGCACCGAACTCGTAACGGTGCGACGTCAGGCGACCGAGCTGGAACGCGGCGTGCAGAAACGTACGCGCGGTGCTGACTCGGCAGCGACGTTGGTCGGCTCCGTAGAGGTGCAGCTTGCCGCCGCTCGCGACGAACTGGCGACGGTGATCGCGGCGCGCGACGCTGCCCTGGCGGATCGCGCCGCGGTGCATGGCGGGCCATCGGGGGATATCGAGCGCGTGCGTGCGCTGCTGACGGAGGCGCTTGCGCTCACTCGTGGTCCGTCGCCCTCCACTCGTCGCCGTCACCGCAACCCGATCGCGCTGCCCGGCGGTGTCTACGGCAACAGTGAGGCGGCGGGTGAACATCTGCTGCGAACGACAGACGCAGTGATATTGGTCGACGGCTACAACGTCGCCAAGTTGGGTTGGCCGAGCGTTCCGCTGGATCGGCAGCGGGATGTCTGTATCGAAGCTGCCGAGAACCTGGCACGGCGTTGGGGTTGTCTCATTCACATCGTCTTCGACGGTGCGTCAGTCGTCGGCGCTACTGCGAGAACTCGCCGGCTGGTGCGAGTCAGCTATTCGCCGGAGGGTGTCATTGCTGACGACGTGCTGCGCGCGGAAGTCGCTGCACTCGACCTCGATCGGCCGGTCGTGGTGGTCACCAACGACAAGGCAGTCATCGCCGACGTTCGTGCTGCTGGCGCCAACATCGTGGCCAGCGACACGTTTCTCACGCTTGCTCGTCGCTAGATGAACAAACGTTCTCGAATCTCTGTGAGACCCTTCGTTCATGATGCGGGGCATGTCCCACTTCGTCATCTCCTGCGACTCCTGCGTGTTGAGCGGCACCGCCTCATGCGCCGACTGCGTGGTCACCCATCTACTCGCTCCGGCCCGGCGCGAGCGGATGGAATTCGATGCTGCCGAAATGAGAGCGGTGCAGTTGCTCGCTGCCGCCGGCCTGGTGCCTACGCTTCGTCATCGTGAGGCGTGCTAGTCGAGTACCCATCATCCGTCCCGTTGTGGATGTGGAATACGTCGCGGAGTTGGCACACCTCACGGATTCGTTCGGTGTCACTCATACAGGCGTGGCACCCGCGACAGTGCTCACCCGTGCGCGTGAAGCGATCGACCATCGGTTGTCCAACGGCCTCACTGATGGCATGCAGTTCACCTTTCGAAACCCTGCTCGCTCCACCGACCCAGGTCGGGCAGTGGCCGGCGCGCAATCGGTCTTTGTCGCAGCCCGGCCATACCTGCTGGACGAGCCGGAACAACCGAGCGAGATGAGTGGGCGAATAGCCCGCTACGCATGGGCCGACCACTACGCACCACTACGAGAGGCGCTGTGGGCGGTGGCGTCACGCTTGCGCGCTGACGGGTTTTCTGCAGTGCCGTACGTCGACGACAACAGCATCGTCGACCGCGAGGTGGCGTATCAGGCAGGCATTGGATGGTTCGGCAAGAACGCCAACCTGCTGATACCCGGCGCAGGTAGTTGGTTCGTGCTCGGTTGTGTGGTCACCACCGCGCCGCTGCCGGTCAATGAAGCCGTGGTGCAGGACGGATGCGCTGCGTGCCGCCGCTGTTTCGATGCATGCCCCACAGGTGCAATTCTGGAGGCGGGTGTCATCGACGCTGGGCGCTGCCTCGCGTGGGTGCTGCAGAAGCCTGGCATCATCCCAGGCGAGTTGCGAGCTGCCGTCGGCAACCGGTTGTATGGGTGCGACGACTGCCAGGACGCGTGCCCGCCGACGATTCGCTTCGGTCATCGCACGCCTGCGCCACCCGTCGAGTCGGTGAAGGCGTGGCTGCCGATCATGAACTTGCTGACGAGCAGCGACACGGAAGTCATCGAACAATGGGGTCGCTGGTATCTAGCCGACCGTGACCCGCGCTGGATTCGCCGAAATGCACTCGTCGTGCTCGGCAACATTGGCGACACACGTGATGCCGCCCTGCAGCAAGTCCTGCGCGACTACCTTGCACACGACGACTCGATGTTGCGTGTCCACGCCGTGTGGGCTGCGAGGCAGTTGGGTCTCGATCACCTGATGCCTGCCTCTGACCCACACCCCGATGTTCAGCTGGAACTGCAGGTCGAGCGGTGAAGCACCTGCTGGTCACCAATGACTTTCCGCCCAAGATCGGCGGCATCCAGTCGCTGCTGTGGGAGTGGTGGCGGCGGCTGCCACCCGAATCGTTTGCGGTGCTCACCAGCCCGTACGAAGGCACAGAAGCGTTCGACGCCGCGCAGCCGTTCCACATCGAACGCACCCGTGACCCGGTGCTGCTGCCGCACCCGTGGATGGTGCAACGCATCAACAAAATGGCCCGTGAGGTCGGTGCCGACTTGATTGTGCTGGACCCGGCACTACCGCTGGGGCTGGTCGGGCCCTCGCTCGATCTGCCTTACGACGTGGTCCTGCACGGTGCCGAGGTGACAGTTCCTGGCCGCCTGCCTCTCAGCAAGCAGACGCTGGGTTATGTGTTGCGCCGCGCTCGCCACATCGTCGCCGCCGGCGGATACCCCGCAGCCGAGGCCGAGCATGCCGCTGGCCGCAAGTTGCCCATCACCGTCGTGCCGCCCGGCGTTGATACGGAGAGATTTCGCCCTCTCACGGCTGCGGAACGAAGCCAGGCGAGGGCGGATTTCGGAATCGACCAGGACGCAGAACTCGTGGTCAGCATCAGTCGGTTGGTTCCGCGCAAAGGGTTCGACACCACGATTCGAGCTGCTGCGCTTCTCAAAGGCTCCCGACCCAAACTGCGGGTGGTGATTGCCGGGGGAGGGCGCGACGAGGACCGGCTGCGCAGCCTGGCGACGGCGTTAGGGGCGCCGGTGCGTTTTCTGGGCCGAGTCAGCAACGACGATCTACCCCGCCTGTACGGCTGCGCCGATGCCTACGCAATGCCGTGCCGCAACCGCTGGGGCGGCTTGGAGCAGGAGGGTTTTGGCATCGTGTTCCTGGAGGCTGCGGCCTGCGGCGTGCCACAGGTGGCGGGGGATTCTGGGGGTGCGGCCGAAGCAGTCGAGGATGGCGTCAGCGGACTTGTCGTCCGGCATCCAGACGATCCGCGAGCGGTCGCCGCCGCGATTGAACGCCTGCTCGACGACCCTGAACAATCGCAAGCGATGGGTGCCGCAGGCAGAACTCGGGCAGTGCAGGAGTTCTCATACGACGTCTTGGCACATCGCCTGGGAACCTCCCTCGGCGCCCTGGCAGAATGATCCCGTGACTTCTCGTTTGGTGCGTGCCAACCTTGCCGGCACGGCGCTGTTTCTGGCGGCGCTCGCGTTCGCAATCCCGTTCCGTAGCCATCGTCCAGGCCAGGTCCTCATCGTTGTCGTGTCGCTCGTGCTCTTCGCTGCGGGAATTGCGTCCTCATTGTGGGCGTACACAACGGCGCTCGAGCGCTCGCGAAGTGAGGAGGTTGGCGTCGCCAATCTCTATCTACTCAGCGGCGACACAGCGCCCAAACCTGTCAAACGTGCGATGTCGTGGGCCCTTGCCGTGCAGGTAATCGCGGCGCTCATGGGGGCCAGCGTCGGCGTTGCCGGCCTGCAGGAGAACCAGCTGAATGCGCTGGCCTTCGGGGTTCTTGTTCCGATGTTCGGCATTGGCATGAATGGCGCATGGGCCGCGCGGTACGGTTCGTACGGGCCGCGCATCAATCCTGCGGCGAAACCTTCCAACCGCAAGATCGGGTAGAACATCTCCATGGCTGATACGGCGTCTCAAACCATCATCATCGCCGCTGCTCCCGAGCGCGTCTGGTCGATCGCGATGGACTTCGAAAAGTACCCCGAGTGGGCGAAAGACGTGAAGGACGTCGTTGTGCGCAAGCGCGACGCCGACGGCCGGCCCAACGAGGTTGAGTACCGCACGTCAGCACTGGGCCGCAGCACCCACTACACGCTTGCCTACGACTACTCGCAGGCACCCAACGTGTTGGCATGGCGCATGCTGCGTGGCGACATCATGCGCACCATCGACGGCGCATATCAGTTCGCGCCAGCACCCGACGGCGGTACCGAGGTGCGTTACGACTTGGCCATCGAATTGGTCGTCCCTCTGCCTGGCTTCGTGAAGCGCCGCGCCGAGGTTCGTATCCTCAACACCGTTCGCGAGCTGAAGATCCGCGCCGAAGCATGACCGTCGGCCGACGCCTCGGCATCGACGTAGGTGGTACCAAGTGTCTCGGAGTCATCCTCGATAACAACGGCGAGGTCATCGACGAACAGCGCCGCCCAACGCCAAAAGGACCCGACGCGATCATCGCGACCCTGGCTGAACTCGCTCGGGCGATGGGACCCTGGGATTCGATTGGAATCGGAGTGCCCGGACTGGTCACGCGCGCCGGTGTACTCCGTGCGGCACCAAACCTTGTTGACATCAACAACTTCGAGGTCGGAGCGTTGCTCACCGCAGAGCTGGGCACCACTGTGCACGTCGACAACGACGGCACATGTGCCGCTGCGGCCGAGTGGAAGACGGGTGCCGCTCGCGGCATCGACGACTTCGTGATGGTCACGTTGGGCACGGGTATCGGCGGTGGTGTCATCGCAGGCGGCGCGTTGATTCGCGGTACCAACGGTTTCACCGGCGAAATCGGACATATGGTCGTCGACGCCGATGGCCCACCATGTCCGTGCGGACGGCGAGGGTGCTGGGAGCGGTATGCGTCGGGCTCCGGCCTTGCTCGGTTGGCCCGCGAGGCCGCCGTTGGTCGGCGACTCGAGCGGGTCGTCAACCTGGCCGGCGGCGACGCGGAGAAGGTGCGCGGCGAGGACGTACAGGCCGCCGCCCGCGAAGGCGACGCCGATGCGTTGCAGGTCATCGATTCGTTTGGCCGCTGGGTGGCTCTCGGTCTCGCGAACCTCACCAATATTCTCGATCCGGCAGCGTTCGTGCTGGGAGGCGGCTTGGCGGCGAGCGCGGATCTCTACCTCGGGCCGATACAGAAGTGGTTCACCCAGCTGCTGTACGCGCCACACCTTCGCCCGCACCCCACTCTGGTGTTTGCTGAGTTGGGTGAGCGCGCCGGAGCCGTAGGCGCGGCGCTGCTCGCAGTCGTTCATTAGTCCGGGTTCATTGGTCCGGGTTCACTCACCGATCGTGCAGGGCCGGTGGTGGTGCGCACCACCAGTTGTGGGCGCATCTGGATGTGCTCCAGTGGAGCGTCACCAGTCAACGAGCCGAGCAGCATCGTCGCGGCAACGCGGCCCATTTGATTGCGCGGCTGATCGATGGTGGTGAGACCGATGTGGTTGAGCGCGGCGAACGCCGTGTTGTCATAGCCGACCACCGAGGCGGTATCCGGCACGGTGAGCCCAGCGTCGTCGAATGCGTCGATCAGTCCCACAGCGGACAGGTCATTCGCGGCGAAGAAGCCAGTCGGCACAGCACCATCGCGCAGCATTCGGCGTCCAGCTCGGTTCCCCGCTTCCTCGGTGAAGTCACCACTGACGACGCGCACATTGTCGCCCAACCCGACCGCTCGCATCGCGGCGATGTAACCGGCTCGCCGCGGCGCGGACCCAGCACCACGACCTCCATCGATGTGTGCGATGTGGCGATGGCCGAGGTCGTAGAGGTGCTGGACCGCGAGGCGTGCGCCCTCACCGTCGTCAGCACTGACCGACCCGAGTGCGGCTCCGCTGAGCAAGCGGCCAGCGGAGACCACCGGAACCTCCCCGGCGATCGCCGCCAATCGAGCGTGAGGCATGCGGCAACCAGCGACGATGATGCCATCGACTCGCGACGACAGAAAGGCGTCGACCGCACGCGACTCCACGGCTGGCGATCTGCGGCCCGTTGCAAGAATGACCTGGTAGCCGTTGCGTTCGGCGATGGCATGGATGCCGTCAGCGACCTCTGCGTACCACGGATTGTGAAGGTCGTTGAGCAGTAAGCCCACCGTCATCGTGCGCCGTGCGGCGAGGTTGCTGGCAGCGATATTGCGTCGGTACCCCAGACGATTGGCGGCTTCTATCACCACGATTCGTGCCCGCGCGCTGGCCTGGGGCGAGTCGCGCATCACCAGCGAGACCAATGCGCGTGAGACGCCCGCGGCGGCCGCCACGTCCTCCATTCGAGGTTGCTGACTGCGGCGTCGGCTGGTGCCCGGACTGCTCATTGCGGCTCACGGTAGTCACCATCTGCTCGCTCGCCTCGCTACAGTCCGCGGCGTGACGAATCCAGACGCTCCCGTCGAACACCTACATGTGCGCCGTC
The DNA here is from genome assembly GCA_031428795.1 of Ilumatobacteraceae bacterium. Taxonomy (GTDB): domain Bacteria; phylum Actinomycetota; class Acidimicrobiia; order Acidimicrobiales; family Ilumatobacteraceae; genus UBA668. Next base: position 19,023 of record JANOYI010000089.1, read on the forward strand.
ACAACCTGTCATTGGTGCTGCGACTGCTGGCGTCGCAAGGCCCGCGCAGCCGCGCCGGTGTGGCGGCTGTCAGTGGGCTGACGCGCGCCACGGTGTCCAGCCTTGTGGCCGATCTGATCGATCGGGGTTTGGTGAGGGAGGGTGGCCAGGAGGCCGACCAACGTGTCGGGCGACCGGCCACGATGCTGGAACTCGACGGGTCGCAATTGGTGACCCTTGGCATGGAGATGGATGTCGGCTTCACGGCCGTCATCGCCAACGACCTGGCTGGCAATTGCGTCTATCAGCGACGTCGCCAGATCAGCGGTGCGTCGCTCGCCTTCGACCAACTGTTGCCGACTCTCGTGAAAGAGCTGCGTCGGGCGATCGAGGCAGTGGAGGCCGACGGCCGACGAGTTGTAGGGCTCACGGTTGCTGTGCCGGGCATTGTGGACATGGAGCACGGTGTGGTGACCCAGGCACCGAACCTTGGATGGCGCATGGCTCCCTTGGGTGAAGAGTTGCAGTCGGCGTTAGGCCCGCACCTGCCGATCACCATCGACAACGAGGCAAACCTGGGGGCGTTGGCCGAGTATCGAGTCGGCCCTCACGCCGGCACCAATCATCTCGTGTACCTGATGGCCGTCAACGGTGTGGGTGCTGGCATCATCATCGACGGCGGTGTGTTCCGCGGCGCCTCGGGTGCCGGCGGCGAAGTGGGTCACACAACGGTGCAGCCCAAGGGCTTGCAGTGCGCGTGCGGCAGCGTCGGGTGTTGGGAAACCACCGTCAGCCTGCGCGCCCTGCTGTACGACGCAGTTCCGGATCTCGCCTCGGGCATCTTGCGCGATCGTCGGCTGAGCCCGGAAGCCAAACTGGCACCGGTCATCGCCCGAGCGTCTGCCAACAACCCAATCGCGATCAAGGGTCTGAAGAAGTTCGGCCGCTGGCTTGGCATCGGGTTGGCCAACATCATCGACACGTTCAACCCGGAAGTGATCGTGCTTGCCGGCTTCATCCCGTGGGTTGCACCGTGGGTGATGGACGAAGCCACCAAGGCGTTGCAGGCAAACTCGCTGGGGGAGTCGGCCGAGCTGTGCCGCGTGGAGCTGTCAACGCTCGGCTTCTCGGCCGCTGCTCTCGGTGGCGCAATTCACGCGTCAGAGCGTCTCTTTGCGTCGCCCACGTTGGTGCCGGTTCCATTGCGAGCACGCTGAAATCCGGCGTGCACACGCCTGTGATCTTGACGACACGTGACGAACAGACTAGGTTGTTTCCGAGTTTGTATGTTCGCCATACAAACTCGTGTTCAACCGTGTTGAACGCATTCAAATCAATTGAGGGGGAGAATCACTTATGAAGCGCTCTACCAGAGCTGCGATCGTGCTTGGCACGTCGCTCACACTGATCGCCGCTGCTTGCGGCGACGATGAATCCACCAGCTCCGACACGTCGCCGGCTGCCGAGACCACGGTTGCCGCAGGCGACACCACACCAGCCGCAGGTGGTGGCAAGGTCGGTTTCATCCTTCCGGACTCGGGCTCGTCTGCCCGCTGGGAAGGCTTCGACCGTCCGCTCATCACTGCCGCCTGCGAAGCAGCCGGCATCGAGTGCGACATCCAGAACGCCGAGGGTGACGCTGCCAAGCAGGCCACCATCGCCGATCAGATGATCGCCGACGGCGTACAGGTGCTCGCCATCGTCAACCTCGACAGCGAGTCGGGTGCCGCCATCCAGAAGAAGGCTGCTGAAGCCGGTGTCAAGAACATCGACTACGACCGTCTGACCCTTGGTGGTTCAGCCGATGTGTACGTGTCGTTCGACAACGTCGCCGTGGGCACCGCCCAGGGCGAGGGCATCATCGAGTGCCTCGGTGGTGCCGGGGCTGTGGAGGGCAAGAAGATCATCCAGATCCACGGCTCGCCCACCGACAACAACGCAACACTGTTCAAGCAGGGCTACCAGGCCGCAATCGAGGGCGCAGGCCTTGAGACTGTCGGCGAAGAAGCCGTCCCGGACTGGGACAACGAGAAGGGTGGCGTCATCTTCGAGCAGCTGCTGACCGCAGCCGGTGGCTCGGTCGACGGCGTGCTCGTGGCCAACGACGGCCTCTCGCTCGCTGCTCAGGCAGTGCTCGCCGATGCCGGCCTCGAGGCCAAGACCACTGGCCAGGACGCCACGGTAGACGGCCTTCGCGCCATCCTTCAGGGCACCCAGTGCATGACCGTGTACAAGCCCGTCGTCAAGGAAGCGGAGGGCGCAGTTGCGGCCGCTGTGGAACTGCTC